>JAFQAA010000022.1 GCA_017417005.1 Elusimicrobiaceae bacterium
GTTTTACTTGCCCTTGGTATCGGGGGCGGTGTTATGGTCGCATCTTCCGGAGGTAGTAGCGGCGGGGGAGCAGCGGTGGTTGCCCCTTCTAATCCTAGCGGAGGAGGGGGCGGTTCCGGTGGGGGAAATACCGGTGGCAACACAGGTGGTTCTACAGGTGGAGCTACAACAGGTGCCTTGCTTGCAAATGGGTCTTCCAGCTCAATAACCACTATCGGTAAAGCTGCACGAGGTAATACCTCTTTAAGCGGCAAGAAATTAACTATCGGTATGGCACCTTATGCACCTATTCTTGTCAGCGGAACAACTTATAGAACAAATGAAGAATATGATACCACCGATATAAACTATCTATCAGGTGGCAACACATATGCTGGGAATTTACAATTTATTTCAGGATATACTCCAACAAATTCTGTAATGAAACAAACTATAAACTTAGCAAGTATAGATGCTTCTAATGACTTTGCAGATTTTTATGCAGGCCCGGGATATGTAACAAAATCATTACCCACTTTAGATATAACCTACTTAAAGGCAAGCAGAAAATCAAACGGATCTTGGTATGGTCAAATCATTGGACCGACTACTTACAATGATATCACTTGGAGATTTGGCATATGGGACTTTGCTTTAGGAGCAAGAATTCTCGGTTTACAAAATAGCGAATTTGGTTATTATACTTGGAAATCGGAATATATCGGCGCCAACATAGATACCAAACGCTTTACCAGATATGGCGCAGATTCGTTCTATATGTATAAAACTTCAAAACAATTTACAGGCAGTAATTATACTCAAAGATATGGCAACTCCGTAACTTTTAAGGGTAATATTATAGGGGCAATGCATACTATAAATTATTTTTGCGGAAGCAATGGCAGCGGAACCCATATTAACGGCAATATCAGTTTATCACTTAATTTAGCCACTAAAAGCTTAACCGGAAGTATTACTAATACAAAAATATACACCTATAGCCATGGCAGCAATAGTGGTACGGGAATATACCATGTCAATATCAGTCCGTCAAGTACATATTATAATTGGTATAATTTTACCTTACTGGGAACTATAAACACCGGAAGTTCAACCACACCTAACATAACATTTACTAAGGTTGATTATGATAGGAATCAAACGGCTTCTATTACTTACGGAAATTTTGACGGACAAGATTTGCACCCGCTTAACAATAACACAAACTTTGGTGATGCCGTAATAGTTACAGACGGCAATAATGTTTCAAAAGATGAAATGGTGGGCCAAATAAACTTTACCGGTCATAGATTAACCGACGGAACGGCCTATTTCCAAAATGTGTTTCTTTCTTTCGGCGCAATAAAAAAATAGCTATAAGCCATATAGTAGTCAAAAACAAAAAAGTATAGAAAAGCTCCTTTTAAAACAAGGGGCTTTTCTCTTTTATGATAAATTAAACCCTTGACTTTTAACTATTTTCGCGTATAACTTAATATATATACTTTTTTGTTTTATAGGAGGCTTTATGACTGCTATAATTATTTCTATCTTATGTGCCCTTGGTATTGGCGGGGGCGTTATGCTTGCTTCTAGCGGGGGATCTTCTTCCGGCGGAACTGCTGTTGTAGGTCCTGTGAACCCTGGTGGAAGCGGTGGCTCAGGCGGCGGAAGTGGCCCTTCCACACCCTCAGCAAATTCTAGTAGCATTGCAAATATTAAATCTACAATTAATTTTAACGGAAACACCCCTATACAAACCGGAGGTGTGCTTGCTGCTGCGCCTGCTTCTGCGGTGCTTGTTAGCAAAACGGGCAATACAAAACTTCAAAACGGCAGATTAACTATGGATATAAATGCCTTTGCCCCCGTCTTAATAAATCAGGCAACAAATACCTATGCCACTAATGAAACTTATAGTTCTATGGTTTCGGGAAACAAAAAGTTTATGTCCGGTTATAAACCCGGAACGCCAAACATATCCGCCACCTTTGATTTAACCAATATTGTTTCCAATTATTATCGGGCTGATGCTTACAACGGGAGCGTAAACTCAAATTTAACATTACCAAATATTGATTTTTACTACATAAAATATGATGGCAATAATCTACTGGACAATTTCAAGAATATGGAGTGGAAGATGCTTAGTGCCAAGTTGTATTTGGGTGGCAAGCGCCTTGGCCTATCAAAAAGCGATTTTGGCTATATTGCTTGGAGAAGTGTTTTTACCCACTCCGACCTTGACCCAAGACGAGGCGATAGAAAAGGTGTAGAAAGTTTATACATTTTTGATTCATCACGCCAACTTTTGCCCTCAGAATACAACAGATATGGTAACACAGCAAACTTCCGCGGAAATATTACCGGGCAAGAAATTACTATGGCAAGTTGTGGTAGCAATAGAAGCTACTTTGTCTTTGGCGATATCAATATTACCTTGAACTTTAATAACAAAACTTTAAGCGGTGCCCTTAGTAATATGGTTTATACCGAACATATAATAGAAAATCCTTTCGGTAAAAACCCTACTTTTGAAGGTATTATAAACACCTCTCAAAACGAGCCAAACTTTAAAATAACGGCTATAAGCGATGGGCTATCTCCCTTAAATAGCGATGGAAGTTTTGGCGAGGGCGTTATCGTAAAGGGCGATAGTATAGCAAAAGATGAACTTGTGGGTGAATTATCTTTCGCCTTTAACACCGCAACAGCAGATTATGCAATAGTAAACCTTGCTTTCGGTGCAACAAAGAAATAGCTATAAGCCATATAGTAGTCAAAAACAAAAAAGTATGGGAAAGCTCCTTTTAAAACAAGGGGCTTTCTTTTTTTATATAATTAGGATATGTTTAAAAAAGTTTTGTTAAGTTTGTGTTTTATTTTTGCTCTAAATACTCTTTTTGCGCAAGATTTGGCTTATATTTTGCCCCAAGCAGAACCAACCCTTGATGATATACAAAATCTGGTAGAACAAGGCAACTACCCTTTAGCAACACAAATTTTAGAGCAAGCCTACCAGGAAGCCCAAACAAAACAGGAAAAAGAGGAAATAACTTTTATCCTTGCCTCTATTGCTACCAAAGACGAAGACTACAACAGGGCTGTTCGCTTATACCGCCAGCTTTTAAACTTTAATCCTTCTTTAACAATGGCGCGTTTTAATTTGGCTTGGGTTTATTTTTTAAAAAAAGAATATGAGGGCGCAAGATTTAATATGAAACTTGCCCTTGCCCAAGAAGATTTGCCTGAGGAAATGCGTATGCAGGGCAACTGGCTTCTTTATGAAATACGCCAGAAGAAAGTTTGGAATGCCCAAATTCAAGTGGGTATTGCGCCGGATACCAATATAAACGGGGTCAGCGGTAAACAAATTGAATGTTTTTATTATGCAGGCCTGCCTTTTTGCCGGGAACTTGAAAGTATACAAAGCGATATCGGCTTTCAGGGTTCGGGCCTATTTGATTACACCTATAAATTTAATGATAAATGGAGCATAAAAAACCGCCTATCCGTTGACGCTATACACTATGATGACGAACGCTTTTCCTTTTGGTCTTTGGGGCTTGCCAGTGGGCCAAGATACACGGCGCAAAGGGGGGAATATTGGCTTGGGGCTTCCTATAAAGAACAATTTAATGAAGAACACCGCTATTCCCACACAGCAGGCCTTTTTGCCGAAGCCTCAAAAGATTTAAACCAAAAATTGTCCCTTTTTGCCAAAGTTGAAGTCTCCGATATTCACTATATACAAAGTGTTTACAAAGTTTTTAATGCCCAGGAGTATGCCTTAAATGCGCGTTTATTTTTCTTTTTAAATAACTATACTTATTTTGTTTTTGGTGCGGGCTTTTCTATGACGGATGCAAAATTAGATTATAATTCCTATTTCCACCAAGGCTATTCTTTGGGCCTTGGCGTGCAGCTGCCTTATGGCTTTAATATTTATATAGAGCCAAATATCTCAAGCAATTATTTTTTGAAAAAAGGCACTTATATAAATGACGGCACTTTGGTAGAAAAAAAACGCAGGGAACACTTGCAAGGGGTTTATATTTCTTTAAGCAGTAATCTTTTAAGTGTTTATGATTTAACCCCCAGAGTCAATTTTATTTACAACAAAAGAACTTCCAATATTGAAAGCTATGACTTTGAACGCACCCGCTGGGAGTTTGGTATAAGCAAGGCATTTTAGTTTCTTGCTATAATATAACTATGACTTTTAGAGAGTGGAACAGAAAGAAAAATCTTTGGTTGCGTGCAAAAAAAGCGCAACTAGCCAAGTTTTTGTTTGATAGAAAAACAAAAGAACATTACTTGCCAAGTGCCTTTAAAAGCATAAAAAAAGTGCTTTTTTTGCGCTATGATAATAAACTTGGCGATATGATAGTTTCCACCATATCTTTTCACAATTTAAAAGCCCTTTACCCCAAAATTCACCTATCGGTTATAACCGGCCAAAACGCCGCCAAAATAATTGAAAACAATAAAGATGTGGACCAAATTTATATTTATAAAAGAAACTGGCTTAAAATTTTAAAACTCGGTCTTTTGCTAAGAAAAGAAAAATACGACCTTGTTATTGATATTGACAGAGAAACTACCGCCCAAAGTATTTTTTTACTGCGTCTTATAAAAGCGCGTTTTATCTTTGGTTTTAACCGAAACGGCTATAAACTTTACAATATAAATAGACCTTATACCTGGAATAGCGCGCATATAACAAAACTGCATAAAGCTGTTTTTGAAGGGCTTAAAATTTTGCCAAGAGATTATGCTTTTGACTACCGCTATATTTTGCCGCTTCCAAAAGAAAGCGTTAAACTGGCCGAAAAAATTATAAAACCGCTTAAAAAAGAGGGGCAAAAAGTGATAATTTTTAATCCGTTTGCTGCATCTCATAGAAGATGTTTTAGCGCTGCGCAAGCCTTGGAAATTGCAAACCTACTTCCTAAATATAAGATTTTAGTTATCGGTCCGGCAGGTAATTTAAAAACCTTTTTTAAAGGGCATAATGCTTTGCCGGCTAATCTTGCCCTTGTCAGCCAAGAAAATGCTTTAAAAGGTGGAATTTTGCTAAATATCGCGCTTTTAAAACAGGCAGATATCCTAATTTCGCCAGATACTTATATCGTCCACGCTGCAAGCGGCTTTGAAAAAAAGCAAATTTGTGTTTATTTGAGTTCCGATCAAGAAAATATAACTTTGTGGGGGCCAAACAGCCAAAACGCTGTTTTACTTGAAAACCGACACATCTACAACAAAGATTTTAACCTTAAAGAATTAGTTAAAGAGCTACTTTAACAATTTTTCTGCTAACTTCTCTGGGGAAATTTGAGTTTCATCGGCATATTCGTTTATATCATTTCTGTTAAACATCGCATTTAGGTTAAAATATTTTTTATCTTCAATATTTGCCTGTGAAGTATCAAATACAAATAAATCTTTACCTCTGCTGTTTAAAATATCGCACATTCCGTTTCTTATAGAAACAACAGCTTTACATCTAAACCCTAGAGCAATTAAATCTTCCATTTTAAAATTTTCATTTAAGTCAGCATTCTTTAAATAATTTTCTTTACAAATAACATTAGAAATTACACTATACCCTGCTTTTTTAAGTAAAGAGGCCAACTTTTCCCAATATTCTAAATTACCGACACTTTTTAAATTGGCTTCCGGTATAAATAGAATAGTTTTATTTAAAGCTTTAACTTTTTTATTAAGTTCTTCAGAAATTTTATGCTGATTTGTAGGGAAATTTAATTTTGTAGTTAAAGGCAAATTTAATAAAGTTAAAATCTCTTCTCTAAAATTGTTAAAACATTTAAGACCCGTTTTTTCACGCGTTTGTTTGTTATATCTTATATGAACAAACCAAATATCACCTTTCTTAGGAAAAGGTTTTTCATTTATATTTATAGGATATAAGGTTTTATTTTTAAAATCTTCAACAATAAAATAATCTTTAATATCAAAAATCTTCATTAAGTATTCTTGCGCAGGTTTTATAAAAAGTTTTACTTTTGCTTTATAAGTTTTTTCAAATGCAGGCAAAGCAGCAATAGTTAAAAGAGAATCTCCATTACCTTCTCTTAAAGCAAGGTTATAGCCGTCTTGTAACAAATATTTTTCGTAAGTCTTTTTTTCAATATTTTTGATATAAAAACCGATAGTTATAGTATCCAAAAAAATTCTTAATTTTTTACGCAGGGGTTTTATTATGGCAATATTGCTTAAAAATTTATTTAGATTATGGACTTTATCAAAATTCATCTTATACCCCCAAATAAGAAAATTAAAGATTTTTATCTATAATATACTCAATATTTAAAGGCAAATCTCTTTTTTTCCTATGGGCATAGCAGCAGGCTAGCCCGCTTGGTTTATCATCATTAACCAAAATACGCTCGCCCATTGGCATATCCGAAATAATAACATCATAACGGATATTGTTTTCTTTTAAAAATACCTTTAAATCTTCTATTTGCTGTTTTGTGCGGGAGGTTAATAATACCACCTTATCTTCTTTAGGTAAAGTAGCAAAAAACTCTTTTACGCCTTCAAGCAAAGTATCTTTGCCGTCTATTTTATAGCCATTATGTTTAACTATCGTTCCATCCACATCAAAAATCCAAGTATGTGCTAAAGGGGAAAGTTTTAACATATTAAAGAACCTCGCCCAACTTTATAAGGCCATTATAAAAAGCTGCGCAAATACTATCGTAATCTTCCCAGGCATAAGTGGTAAGGGAAAGCCAAATAATTCCATGCAACATTTTTATTTTTTCTTTATTTACTTCGGGCAGTAAATCAAAAAAGTATTCTTCCATATCGCCCCAATTACTTGGTTTTATGGCAAGTTCCACATCTTTTTCTCTAATATCCAAAGTGAATTTTTTGCGGTTAAACAAATCATAATTGCCGTTTATGGAATAATAAAGTTTTGCCCAGTCATAATCAGCATCGCCATATAACTTTGTTTTGCCGAAATAACCTCTTGGGTCAATTAAAACGGCACGCATATCAAAAGTATCAAACATTAAGTTAGAAAAAGTAGGATCTCCGTGTATTAATTTAAACTCTTTTGGAAAATGTTTCTGTGCAAGTTTAACAAGTTCTTCCTGATTAAAGAAAATATTTCTATAATAAGAGCCGTTTATTTTTATAAATTCTTTATCTGCAAAAGGCACCAAATCTTTAACTTTTTTAAGGCGTTCAAAAGTTTTATTAATATAATTTTCTTTGCAGTCTTCTATATTTACTGCTTTTGCCGGCTCTAAATTGTGCAAAGCGCGCAAAGCCTTAACAAGAGCAGTTAAAATATCTGTTTTTTGGGTTTTTGTTAAGCAATCATATTCAAAAATATTTTTACCTTTAACCCTTTTCATTTTTAAAGGCTCGTATTCATAAATTTCCGGAATAAACTCAAAACCAAGTTTCTTTACATGTTTATACCAAGCAATCTCATCAATAGCAATTTTTTTGCCTTGCGGAGTAATGCCTTCTTTAATAACCAAATCGCCTTCAAACTTCATAGAATTAAACGGACGGCAGCGGTGGGAATTGTCATTATTATCGCTATAAGCAAGCAAAGTGCCAATTTCCTTTGAGCCAAACAAATCTAAACGCTTAAACGCTAAATCTTTTTTACTTAGCCAGTCAACAAAAGCACCCTCATCTGTAATATCTTTTAGCAATGCTTTTTCTTCAAAAATAAACAATCCCGCAACGCCGTTTTCTTTAGAAGGTTGTTTTATAAATTTTCCATCAATGTAGGACCAGCGACATTCAAAATCTTTTGAAATACCTATATAATTTCCCTTTGTTTGAGGCATTTTAAAATCGCTTGATAAAATCAAATCGCACCACATAATCATAAAGGGTTCTTTTTCTTTAAAAGGTTTTATTGCCTCTTTTAAACCAGAAATTGTGCCTTTTTTAGTGGCCTTTACAATAGTATATTTGTATTGGGAAGCAAAGGCTTTTAAATATTTCTCTAACACTTCTGTTTTATAATCTGCAATAATGGTAAAGTTGGCATCTTTAAACTTCTCAAAAGCATAAAAGATGATGGGTAAATTGTTAACAGGGACTAGACATTTAGGCTTGTTTCTGGTAAGGCCTTCTAAGCGAGAGCCCTTACCACCGGCTTGAATAATTATATTTTTTATATTCATTGTTTGTCCTTAAAATAATCTTACCATAATTATAGCATATAAGGAACCATTGTTAAGACTTTTCCCTAGCAAGCTTAAAATACTATAATACTTAATATGGCTTTATTTAAAACCTATTCTTATAAACAAGGCGCGGCCTTATCCATAGGCTCTACTTTTATTTGGAAGCTGCTTTCCTTTGTTAACAGCATTTTAATTGCCTTTTATTTTGGCACACGCACAAAATGCGATGTCTATTTCTATATAATTTTTATTGCAGGGCTTGCTGCCTTATTTTTTACTTCTTTAAACAGCAATGTTATTATTCCCCAGGCAATATATTTAAAAAAAGAAAAGGAAAAAAGCGCCCAAAACTTTCTAAATTTTATTTTACTTTTATATATAGCGATATTAGTGCTTATTTTACTTGCGGGGCTATTTTTTCCGATAGAAATTTTCTCTGTTATTTCAAATTTTTCTATGGATATTTTAAGTCAAGATATTTTAATTTTA
>JAFQAA010000023.1 GCA_017417005.1 Elusimicrobiaceae bacterium
AATCCTTCCGGGCCCGCTTGAATTTTTCGTTCCCCGCCTCGAATTTTTCCTGCTCCTTGTCTGCATTGGTAAAGGCCTCTTTTTTATACTCATTAAGCGCTTGCAAATTTTCTTTCTGCCAATTATCTAAGGCAGATTTTGCAAAAATATAATCTTGGTATCTAGGGGAATTTATGCCAACGCCTTTATATTGCTGGTTAATAATTTCGCTTTGTTTGGAAAACTCTTGTTGCAATTCGTCTAAGTGGGTCTTAAATTCTTCTTCCACACTTTTCCTTAAATCTTTTACATAAGCCTGTTTTGAAAGGGGGGTAAAAGATTCTTCTTTAACTTCTTTAGTATTGGAAGCTTCCTGTGCTGTTGTAAAGAACATCTTGTTTGTATCGTCTATATATCTATCGCAAGATTTTTTATCGCCGTTTTTAACGCACAAGTCTAAGGCGCTTTGCATAGGTAAGCTGCTTTTTTTGGCATATTCTGCCTGTAATTCTTGGTTTAATTCCTCAAAAAGTTTTTCTTCCTCTTGTTTATTTTGGTTATGTGCCGCAAAAACCGGGCTAGTTAAATTAAATAACATAACTAAGGCCAAATTTAAGCAAACGGCCTTATTGAATATAATTACGGCACTTCTCTTAATTACACGGGGAAAAACCTTTTTCATAATATTCTCCTTTTGCAGCTTCTAAGTATATCTTAGCTCATAAACTTTATTTTTTCAAGGGGCAAAGGGCCTAAATAAAAATAGGCCTTTAGGCCCAAGAATAGCAAAGCATCAATATAATTACAAAAAATATGTATAATTAAGGGTAAGCAGGACCATTTAATAAAAAGGAGAAGATTGTTATGAAAAATGTCTTTAAGGTAAGTTTTGCTTTGCTTTGCCTTTGCTCTTTTACCTTGGCAAATGCGGCAACAAAAGTTTTTTACTTACCTAACACTTATCAAACTACAAAAAGTGTGGCAGATAGCAAAATTAAGGCCAAATATAAACTTGATTTTGACTATCAATCAAAAGCTTTTAACTTTCAAAACGAAGCTTTTAGAAATGAACTATGGGGACAAGCACCCAGCAAATGGGAAGTTAACGCAAAAAACCCCCAGGCAATTGACTACCTTGGCTGGCTTTATGTCTATAATCAAATTTTAAATCAAGAAGAAAACTTGAAAAATGCCGCAAAGGCTGCACGCCAAGACTATAAAGATGTTATTGTTCTTGGTATGGGGGGCAGCAGTTTGGGCGTTGAAGTTTTAAGAAGTGTTTTTGGCAAAGAAAAAGCCTACCCTGCCTTGCAAATTTTTGATTCTTCTAACCCCGACCAACTTTTAGACTTGGAAAAAAGACTTGATTTAACAAAAACACTTTTTATTGTTTCCAGCAAATCAGGCACCACCGCCGAAACACTTTACGGCTACTATTACTTTTACGACAAACTTGCTAAATTAACAAATACTCCTGGCAAACATTTTGTTGCTATAACCGATAAGGGCAGCTTTCTTGATAAAGAAGCCACGCAAAAAGGCTTTTTATACACCTTTTTAAACAGAACTGATATCGGCGGAAGATTTTCCGTTTTATCTTATTTCGGTATGGCCCCGGCAGCCCTGGCAGGTTATGATATCAAAAATATTTTAGATTCCGCCCAAGAATACAGCATTGCTTTAAAAAGAGGGGATAGTTTACCCTTAATTTTAGCCAAAACCATTACCCAAGTTAATACTAAAGCAAATGCAAAAATGTATCTTAAACTTGATAAGAGCCTTTATTCCTTTGGCTTATGGATAGAACAACTTTTAAGCGAATCTCTTGGCAAGGCAGGCAAAGGCGTGGTGCCTGTTACAGTCAAAGATTTGCCCTCTAAAAAGCAATTAAAACAAG
>JAFQAA010000024.1 GCA_017417005.1 Elusimicrobiaceae bacterium
AGGTGGGCGACCAGCAGGCAGCCAAGAGAGAGCAATTTTTGGCCGATGTGGAAAAGGCGCGTGAAATTGTGGGCGAAAGCGGCGAGGAAATTGCCCGCGCAATAGCGGACCTTGAGAAGAAAGGATATAGGGTTGTTGAAAAAGCCGATATTGACTACCTTGAAAAGCAATTAAATCAACTTGATAAAATTGCCGAGAAAGCGCGACTTTTAGAGCAAAACCCAGAAGAACAAAAGAAAACAGAAGCATTTGAGAAAATGCAAAAACAACATGCTTTAGAAGCACGCCGTATTAAAGCGGCCGTAATTGAGGAACTGGGAAAACGCGATATTGTCGGCAAAGATAAAATGTTTGAGGTTTTGGAAAAAGCACAAACACCGGATGAAATTATTGCTGCTGCTAACGATATTTTAACGCAACTTGAAAAAGAGTTTGCTAATACCGAAGAGGGCCAAGCAGAGCAACGCAAAATTGATATACCCTCAACTAATTGGGAAGCCAAGAGAATAACACTACTTAAAGACTTGGCTGAAATAAGCCAAAATGCAAGCGAGGAAATTGCCCGCGCAAGAGAAATAACCAATCAAGCACACTTGGCAAATCAAGGTTTAAGGCCCGCTTTGACTAAAGAGGAAGCAGCCGAACTTGACAAGGCAAGAAACTTGCTTAAAAAGACTTTTGAGAAGAAATATCTTAAAGCCTTTAGCGACGCTTTGAGGGACGAGCCGCATATTGAAAGCAAAGATGTGGCCGCCATTATGAAAGTAGCGGCGAACAATGCTATGGAAATGCGTCTTGCGAGTGATTATGCCGTTAAGCAGTTTATTGGTATTGCGCAAAGAAAGCAGGCCGCAAACTATAAAAAGTATGTAAAAGGCAAAATTAAGGCCGTTTTGGACTTAAACCTTTTTGATAAAACAGGGAATTTGAAAAAGGCTTTGGTAGATCCTATTACCTTTAATACTTTGCAGGAATTAAAACACGTGGCACGCTTGGATCAAAAACAGGCAGCAGACGAACTTGCAAGCAGAATGGAGCGTTTTGCCGGACAGGATGAGCAGGTAAGCCCGGCGGACAGAATTATAAACGAACTGCTTTCCGTTAAAGCACTGGACGAGCAGGATATATCCGTGCAACTTATTAAAAAGACTTACGACGATATACACGATTTAAGGCAAACCGGCCGAAGTGCGCGCAATTTGCAAAAAATGATTTTTGATTATCAAAACGAGCAGGCAAAGAGTGAGGTTTTACAGGCTGTAAAGAAAAATAAAGAAGCCGGGTGGATAAAGAGAACTTATGCTTCTTGGCTGGCAAATTGGGAAAGCATGCTTGATGTTTTTGCTGATAAGGAAGTAAAAGAAAAATACTCCATGCTTAACACCGAGGCCGACACTATAACGCACACTTGGCAACGTCGCAAGGATATAATGGACGGGGTAAAGCGTATTTATAATTTAGGAAGCAACCGCGAAGTGCAAAGCAAAATGAACGAACTCCGCAACGAGAAATACACTTTTACAAATTATGCGCTTGTGGACCAAGGTGGGGAAATGACGCGCGGTTTTAGAAGAACGGGCGAGCCTTTTAAAGAAGAACTGAATAAAATGCAAATTATTACAGCTTATATCTATAATCAAAATGATGTGCTTGCAACGCGTTTATTGCAGCAGTATGGCAAAGAGCAACTTGACGAAATGTGGAGCAAACTTGATATGCAGGATAAGCAACTTGCTAACTTCTTGCAGAAAGAGGCGGAAAAATCTTATGAGCAGATAAACAAAGTCTTTGTAAAAGAGCGCGGTTATGATTTGCCAAAAGTAGATAAATATTTTCCGAGCATAACGGAACGCGTGGAAAGTGAACTTGACTTTTTGCACGCAAGCGCTATGATGAGCAAAAACCCCTCGTTTATCAAAATGCGCGCAAATGCTGCTTTTGTGCAAATGAAACTGGAAAACCCTTTTGGTATATTGTTCCGCCATATTGACCGCGCGGCAGACTATCACTTTAAGGCGGAAAAACTTAACGAAATACGCCGCGTGTTTAAAAGCCCGGTTGTTAAACCCGCAATTATTGAAAAAGTGGGCGAGGATGTTTATAAGAGGATGCTTGAACTTATAGACCAGTTTAGCGTAAATAAACAGACGCTTAAATATGATATTGATAAACTGGGGGACTGGTTAACAAACAATTATGTAAAGGGCGCTATTGCTTTAAAGCCGACGATAGCAATTAAGCAGTTAATCAGCAGTATGAACTACGCGGAAAATATGCCGGCCGGCAAATGGATAAAAGGCTTTACAAATGCCGTTTTGCACCCGAAAGAAACTATTGATTTTATGATGAGCGGCGATCCTTATTTGAAAGCGCGATATGAAAGCGGATCTATGAACGAGGCACTTGCCCGCGCCACGGCGGATGCAAACGCTATTACGGCGCACGGAAAATTTTTAAGATTTACCGATTTACTTTCTATAAACACGCGCCTTGGCGATATTGGCGCTATTATCTTTGGCGGAAAGCCTTATGTAGATTTTTTAATGAACGAAAAAGGTATGAGCAAACA
This sequence comes from Elusimicrobiaceae bacterium, assembly GCA_017417005.1. GTDB lineage: Bacteria > Elusimicrobiota > Elusimicrobia > Elusimicrobiales > Elusimicrobiaceae > Proelusimicrobium. Next base: position 2,570 of record JAFQAA010000024.1, read on the forward strand.
GGAGGCCTTTGCGGAATTTAGAAAATCAACTTTAAGAAGCCAGCAGTCAAATACGAGGAGCAGTTTATCAACTTTGCAGGCGCGTGATATGAATTGGTTAATACGCGGGCTGTTTGCTTTTAAAAACACTCCGGCACAATATGCGCGGAAAATTGCGGACGGAATTTCGCAATATCAACGCGGCGAAATTGACGCAAAGCAACTTGGCAAAATGGTTGCTATATATGGGCTGCTTAACTCTTGGATGTATTCTATGCTAACGACTTTGGGCGTGCTTGCTTGGTTTTATGACCGCGACGAAGCAAAGGAACTTATGACGGATGAATTAGTGTTTAGTCCGTTTACGCAAATGGCTTCTTCTTTGCCGGTTTTAGATATGGCCGTGGGCCAAGCGGCAAATGTTGCCAAAGCAAAAATGTTTAAGCACCGCGTGCAAATGGAACGCCCGGAAATGCCGGTTGTAAGTGAAATCTTTAAAATGGGTAGTAAGGCCCTTAAAGAAGATGTTAGTGCGGAAGATGTTTTGGATATGCTGATAACCGGCGGACAGATTTTTGGCGGTTTGCCGACACAATACACCAAGGGGCTTTATACCGGCGGCGCGGCAACGATTAGCGGTAAAAACCCTATGCGCGGCTTTTTGCAGGCGCTTGGCTATACCGAAAATAGGGCAACGAAAATTACGGGCGAGGAAAAGAAAAAGAAGAAAAGAAAACGCCGCACCCGCAAGAAAAAGAAATAATTTTGAAGTTAAGTTTAAAAAACAAGGAGTAGGAAAATGATATTAGTTGACAAAGCGAATAATATTGAAAACGGGAAAGTTGTTCTTGCCGATATAGCAACTTTTGCCGGCAAACGGATAGACGCTGTTAGCGTGCTTGCAACGGGCACTTTTACCGGCACGCCGAAATTGGTTATGTCAATAGACGGCACTAATTTTGTGCCTTTATATGACGACAATGGGGATCAAGTGGAATTAACCGCGGATATTCCTGTGCATTTAAGATCTGCCAATGTTTGGGTTAAGGTAGATTTAACAGGCGTTGTTTCAAGTGATTTAAAGGTAGAAATAGCTTAGGAGGGTATATGAGCGATATTTTACATAGCAGTTTAGTATTATCTTCCAAAGCGGGCAGCGGTGGCGGTTCTTCCGATAACCAAGATTTACTTGGTGTAAGTTTTGACGGAACTAACGCTGCCGGCACAAGGACTTATGGTGCGGCTGATTTATCTTTTACAAAATCAACGGACCAAGCAGCCGGAACAGATCCCTTTAGAGAAAACCCGATCTATCAAGGGTATTATGTTTTAGTGAAATATAACAGCACTACTCAAAAGGCAGAAATTGTTGCTTATGAGGGAACTAAAAAATATGATGATATGATTACCGCCAACGAAGAAGATTTTGACGTTGTGCGTATGTTCCCTCTTTTTTACTTTAAACATATTATTGATAACCAAGGAAAGATACAAATTGTTTTAAGTAAGACAGCAAAAGCAGGCTTTAAACCCTCGCCCATGCACTACCGAAATGGCGTTTTACACGAGTGGATAGGTATAACCCGCTATGCTTGGGGGAACGCCGGAAGCGGGGCTATTGCCGCCCGTGCCGGTTTGTATCCTTTAACAAATACTACCCGTGATAGCTTTGAAACAAAAGCCCGCGCACGCGGTATGCGTGTATTTGGTATAAAGGAAGCTTCCGCCTTACAAATACTTGGTTGTGTAAAATACGCAAATTTAAACTGGCAAAGCGCGATAGGGGCCGGTTTTTCCGGAGCACCCACATCGGACAGAACTATTACAATAGCGCAAGAAAATGCAAATAGTGTTATTGTTTCTAATTCTTATACTGCTAATTTCCCTGTAGGGGCTTCTATTTATTTAGCTTCAAACGATTTTCGCACAATAACCGGAAATACTGCTTATGATGAAGATAATATTGAAGTTTCTTTTGGCGGCGCGCCTTTTACTTCCACAACTTCAACAAAAGTCCATGGCGGTTTAGCGATAAACGGATCGGCTGATAATGTAAAAGGGCTTGACGGCGAAAATACAGCTATGCACGCTAGCGCAAACAGGCGCTCAGTTATAATTTTGGGCATTGAAAACTTGTTTGGCAACTGCTGGAAATTTTTAACAGATACAATGCGTATGAACGGAACTTCAGCTTCTTATTTCAACCCTAACCCGGACGGAGACAGCACTTATCCGGAAGAAAGCAATTTAAGAGGTTGGCAACAAGGCCCTATCATATTGACGACTTCGGGTTATATCAAGCGCTTTGCGCCTACTTATAGTTTGGGCGACTTGACGCATTTATCTATACCGGCAGAACTTGGCGGAAACGAAAATAACCCGGTCGGAGATTATCAGTATAGCAACGATGCAACTGAGCGCAAATGTTGTTTATTTGGCGGGACCCTTGGCGGCGGGGCCTTTGGTGGCCCGTTCTGCTTGAGCTGGAGCTACGGGCTTGGCGTTGCTGGGTGGTTTGACGGGGCCCTCGGCGTGTTTGTGCCTGATTTGTAGGGTGTGAACGAAGTGAATAGGGGAGTGAAAACTCCCCTGCCCTAAAGGGCAAAAAAGAATAATTTTGTAGTAAAAGGTAAGTGCTTGGAGCGGGAACCTTGACAACAGGGCCAATGATGGCCCGTTCTACTTGAACTGGAACAACAGGCTTGGCAATACTAGGTGGAATAACGGGGCCCTCGGCGAACTATAATCATAGTAGTAAAAAAGAAGTGCCAACACGGACCTTGCCTCTTGGCAAAAATAATGTCGCAAAGGGTGTGCTTAGTAGGCCGCTGTATTTTGTAGGGCTCGGACAGCATACAGATTATAACACTATGAAAAGAATAGGATATATTTTAACTGAAGAAAAACTTTCACTTGATGTTTGCAAAACGGCGATAGTTAACGCCGCAAAGCATAAACATAAGAGAAAAAGTGTTATTAAAATACTTGAACGCTTAGACGAGAAAGCGGAAGTGTTGCGTAAAATTATTCTTGAAGAAAAATATAAACCGGCGGAATATAAAGTCTGCCATATTATAGATCATCCCTCAAAAAAAGAAAGGTTGTTGCATAAACCTAAATTCTTTCCGGATCAATGTGTGCATCATATTATAATTTTGCTTCTTCGTGAAGAACTTATGAAAAGATTTGACCCCTATGTTATTGCTTCTATACCAAAGCGTGGTGCTCATTATGGATATAAAGCGCTTAGAAAATGGCTTGAGAGAGATAAAACGGGAACTAAATATTGCTTAAAGTGTGATATAAAAAAATGCTACGACAATATTCGTCCGGCTGTTGTTGTGCAAGCAGTAGGGCGTTTTGTTAAAGATAAGAAATTTTTAAGACTTGTTGCAAAAGTGGCTTATTCTTTACCGAGTTTACCTCTTGGAAACTATACAAGTGGGTGGTTTGAAAATTTAGTTTTGTGTCCTTTAGATAGAGCGCTGCGTTCAAAAAAATGCGTTGTGCGGTATTTGAGATATGTAGATGATTTTATAGTGCTTGGCCCAAATAAAAGAAAACTAAGACAACTTATTGATTTTATTGAGGGGGTGCTAGCAAAACTCGGCTTGCGTTTAAAAGATAATTGGCAGGTTTTTAAAGTGGATGATAGGGGTATTGATATTATAGGCTATCGGTTTTTTAGAAAATTTGTTTTACTCCGCCGGCGTAATCTTCTTTCTTTAATGCGTTGTATTAGAGCTTATAAAAAACACCCCACGGCAAAACTTGCAAGAAGTTTATTGTCAAGAATAGGTATGTGTAAATGGTTTAGTAGCTATAATTTTTGGCAAAAATATTGTTTAGATTTGAATTTTAAAATAATAAAAAGGAGGGCTTATTTATGCGTATAAGCATTGATGAATATTACCCACAAGACGGGGTAGAAGTAAAGCAAAATAATGGAGCGTTGGCTATAACTTTATATGCCAATATAGAGAGAACGCCGGCGCTAGACGGGCAAGAAACAATTACCGCAAATGTTGTTGATTTAACTTTGCCTTTAGGTAGTGTGGAAAAAGCAGATATTGTTGCTAACTTTCAATACTATTTTCAAAAAGCATTAGCGCAGGAACTTGAAAAAGCAAAAGAGGTGGCTATTATTCCGGTTCAAGAGCTCTTAACCGATACCGATTATAAAGCTCATAAAGTAGTTGACGGCGTGCTTTCTGCGGTAGAGTATGAGCCTTGGAAAAATTTAAGACAACATTGGCGCGATACTATAAATGCTATGCGGTCCGCGGCCACTATTGAAGATTTAGCCGCTATTACATACGCAAAAAAACCGGAGGACTTAAATGAAAATTGATTTTAGCATCGTTTGGAAAGGCGTTGTTATTATCTTTGCGGCCGGTGTGCTTTACGCGCAAGTTTTTGCGATCCGGCACGATTTGGAGCGTATTGAAACAAAAGTGGAAAAACATAATAATTTTGATAGAAGAATTATTAAGCTTGAAACTATGCTTGAGGTTTACGGCGTAAAGGAGGCTAAATGAAAATAACTCCGCATTTTACTTTTGAAGAAATGACGACTACGGATCATAAGGAATACAAGTCAAGCGTGGAACTTTTAGCTAAAGAAAACACGGATAAACTAACAGCGCTTTGCTGGCATTTGGAAGCCTTACGCGCAATAGTGCAAAGCCCTTTGGTTATAACTTCCGGAGTGCGCCCAAAAGA
>JAFQAA010000025.1 GCA_017417005.1 Elusimicrobiaceae bacterium
ATTTCCTCATTAAAAGCCCATAAATCTTCAATACTGCCGCCGCCACGGCCAACTAAAATAGCATCAAGTTTAGGTCTTAAATCATTAAGATTTTTTATAGCCTCTACAATTTGAAATTTGGCTTCTTCGCCTTGAACAAGGCAAGGCGCAATAATAATTTCTAGCCCGCTTGCCCGGCGGTTTAAAACAGATAAAATATCCCTTATTGCAGCCCCTGTCGGCGAAGTGGCAACGCCTATTCTTTTTGGATATTTAGGTAAAGGCAGTTTTTTATCTTCGTCAAAAAGACCTTCTTTTGTAAGTTTTTCTTTTAATTTTTCAAATTCAAGATAGAGATTTCCTTTGCTTTGAGTGGCAACTTCGCGCGCAATTATCTGGTAGCGGCCTTGTTTTATGTAGCAGGAAATTTCACCTGAAATTTGTGCTTTTTGTCCTTCTTCAAGTTGAACTCCACGCGCATAACCCCTAAACAGCACGACGGAAATTAAGGCCTGCTCGTCTTTTAAATCAAAATAGATATGCCCGCTGGCAGCGGTTTTTAAGTTGGAAATTTCGCCTTCAATTTTAACTTCGCCAAAAACGCCTTCAAGCATTTCTTTGATTATCAGGCTGATTTCAGAAACAGAAAAAATTTTTTCCGGGTCAAAGGGCGCTTTCATTTCTTCTTCCTTAAAAGTTCTTGGCGTTCTTTAAGCACTTTTTCTTTGCCTTGGGTAGTAAGTTTTAAAAACTTTTTGGGGTTTGGCATATATTCCTGCTCTACATAATGGTTAGGGAAATCATGCGCATATTTATAGCCAATATTTTTGCCACCACTTCTAAGGTGGTCCGGCACTGCTCTGTAAGGGCCGTTTTTAACTTCGTCTAAGGCAGCATCAATAGCCAAGTAGGAGCTGTTTGATTTTGGTGCGCACGCAACATAAATTGCCGCTTGGGAAAGGGGAATTCTGACTTCTGGCATACCTAAAACTTGCGCGCTAAAAAAGGCGGCTTGGGCTACAACTAAAGCCGTTGGTTCGGCAAGTCCCACATCTTCGCTTGCGCAAATTAAAATACGGCGCGCAATAAAGCGGGGGTCTTCGCCGGAGTTTAACATTTTAGCAAGCCAATAAACAGCGGCGTCTGGGTCAGAGCCGCGCATAGATTTAATAAAAGCAGAAATAATATCATAATGATTATCGCCCTTTTTATCATAATTTAAGTGGCGCACTTGGATACATTCTTTTGCAATATCTAAAGTAATTTCCTTTTGTCCGCCTTCGTAGGGTGTGGTTAAAACGGCAAGTTCAAGCGCATTTAAGAGCCTTCTTGCGTCGCCGTTGGCTTGCGTAATTAAAAAAGTTTTTGCCTCTTTTTTTATTTTAAAATTTTCTGCTTTGGCGGCTTTTTTAATAATTTTATCTAAAGCCTCATCATCAAGGGCTTTAAATTCAAAGACAGAAAACCTTGATAAAAGAGCATTATTTATATAAAAATAGGGGTTTTCGGTAGTTAGACCAATAAGCGTAATTAAACCGCTTTCTACTGATGGCAACAAAACATCTTGCTGGGTTTTATTAAAGTGGTGTATTTCATCTAAAATCAAAAGAGTTTTTTGCGCGCCTGCTAAATTATTTTCCTGTTTGAATTTGGCTTCTTCTATAATTTGTTTTAAGTCGCCAACCCCGCAGGCAGCAGCGTTTAACTCGCGCACGACCGCCTTGGTGTTTTTTGCAATTAAACGCGCTAGAGCAGTTTTGCCAACGCCCGGCGGTCCAAAAAACACGGCTGATCTGATTTTATCTGCTTCAATTAAACGCCTAAGCATTTTGCCTTTATCAAGAATATCTTGCTGGCCGGCAAATTCTTCTAAAGTTTGCGGTGCCATGCGCGCGGCAAGGGGCATATTTCTTTGCTTATTTTCGTTTAATTCTGCTTCAAAAAAATCGGACATATATTTTTTACTCCAAAGGCAAGCGGCTTAAAGCGGAAGAAAGTTTATCAATAGCAATATCTAATTGGTCTTGTTCGTCTTGTTTTTTGGAAGAGGCCGTTTCATTTTTAGAATAAGCCTGGGCGGCAAAATGCAAGGCGGTATATAAAAAAAGTTTAAAAGTATCTAAAGTTTTTTTATCCCGGGCAATTTTATCTATTTGATTTTCCACCATAGCAGCTAGCGAGTTAACTTCCAAAGGGCCAAGATTTTCAAAGTAAACATCATCTAAAGTAATGCCTTTTATGGTAAGGGTTAAACTTTCATTTCTATTCATTTTTGCCTCCCAAATAAGGTTTGCTTGACTGCTCCTCTATCTTTTTTATTTCCTTTGCAATTTTTGCTTGCACTTGTTTGATAAGGGCGGTAGTTTGCTGCTGCCAAGTGCGCAAAGTTTTATATTTTTCTTGTTCTTTTTTAAGGAAGGCAATATCTTCTTTAGCTTTTCTTAAATTGGCAAGAAGCTCACTTCTTTCCTTTTCTAAGAGGGAAAGGCGTTTAACTACCCTATCGGTTAAGTTTACTAACTTTTTATATTTATCTTCCATTATCTAAGACTTGCGCCCAGTTGCTCTTTGAGAATAGTTAAAATATTTTCCATAGCAGCGTTAACTTCTTTATCGGTTAAAGTTTTTTCTTTAGCGGTAAACTCAAAGTGCAGGGTCATACTTTTTTTGCCTTCAGCAAGATTACTGCCTTGGTAAAGATCAATTAAATTATATTTTGCTTCAACAGAGCTTAAAACTTGCTGAACTTTGGCGTAAGGGATAGTTTTATCTATGATAAAAGATAAATCCCTTTCGCTAGTCGGCAAATTGGAAACTTCCTTTGCCTTTTTAAAAGTTTGGGCATCAAAATGTTTTTCAAGATTTTTTAAATTAAACTCAAAAGCCCAAACTTCATTTTTAACATCAAAAGCTTTTAAGGTTAAGGGGTGAACTTGTCCCAAAATACCGATAACTTTATTATCAAGCATAATATCCATACAGATTTTTGGGTGCATATAAACCGGTGCTTTTTGAGAAGGAACAAGTTTAATTTCATAATCGCTTAGCAAAGTTTCAACAATACCCTTTAAGCCAAAAATGCCATAAGAACATTGCGGGTTTAAAAAGAATTTTTGCGTGGGCGTTTTGCCTGTTAAAACGCCACTGATTGCAAAGTTTTCAACGGGATAGCCTTTTTGAAGATTAAAAGTTTTGCCACTTTCAAAAAGTCTTAAATTATCCCTTGAAAAGTTTTGATTGTGATGAATGTTTTTAAGAAGACTCATCAAAAGGTTTGGCCTTAAAAACTCCATACCTTGTGCAAGCGGGTTTTGAATTTCAAGACAATTTTTTGTTTCAAAACCAAAAGTTTCAATTTCTTTTTGGGAAACAAAATCATAGTTCTTACACTCAAAAAAGCCTTGGCCGATAAGTTTATCAATCAAAATATTTTCAATATCAACATTTTTAGGGTTTTCGGCAAAGTATAAATGTGCGTAAGAAGAATCTTCTTTACCTGTAAGGGCATCAAAGCCGATAAAGCGCGCGGCTTCTTCGGCTAGATCCCATTTGTGATTAAGGTCGCGCCTGTGTGTTGGCGGGGTAAAAAGCCATTTTTCAGCAGAAATTTCAAGTTTACCCAAGTGGCTAAAAATATCTTTTAATTTTTGTTCTTCAATTTGCATACCTAAGATTTTTTCAATATCTTTAGGTGTAAAAGAAACGGCCTGGGGTATATATGGTTTTGGGTAAACATCATTTACTTTAAAAACTTCTCCTCCGCAAATTTCAACTATAAGCTTTGTTGCAAGGTCCATTGCTTTGGTGCAATTTTCAATATCAACGCCGCGTTCAAATCTTTGGGAAGATTCCGTTGAAATTGCCATTTTTTTAGAAGTTTTGTTTATGCAAGGCGGGTAAAAATAGGCTGCTTCCAAAAAGATATCTTTTGTTTCGGGTAAAATGCTATCATTTTCTCCGCCGATAATGCCGGCAAGAGCAACGGGTTTTTGCCCGTCGGCAATAACAAGGTTTTGCGGGTTTAAAGTTCTTTTTACTCCGTCAAGGCCTAAAAATTCTTCGCCTTCACTAGCCCAGCGCACATTGATTTTGCCTTCTTTTAAATGGTTTAAATCAAAGGCATGTAAAGGGTGCCCGATTTCGTAAAGGACATAGTTTGTTATATCAACAATAGCGTTTTTGGGGTTAACATCCATGGCTTGTAATCTTTCAGCCAGCCATTTCGGTGAAGGGCAATTTTTAACATTTCTTATAATTCTGCCATTATATCTTTGACAACCGCTTTCGTCGGTTAAAATATTAACTTCAAGACTATTGCCACTGCCTTCAATATGCTTAATTTCTTTATTTTTTAAAGGGATATTAAGCAAAACGGATAATTCGCGCGCAACGCCAAGGTGGCTCATCAAGTCCGGTCTGTTGGGGGTAAGTTCCAAATCAAAAATGATATCGGGTTTGCCGTAAAGTTCTTTAATATTTGTGCCAATAGGAGTATTTTTATCAAGCAGCATAATACCGCTTGCTTCAGCAGTTAAGCCAAGCTCCTTAGAAGAGCAAAGCATGCCTTCCGAAGCAACCCCTCTGATAACGGCAGGTTTAAGATATTCTTTGCCAAGTCTTGCGCCAACTCTAGCAAGCGGCACAATTTGGCCTTCTTCAATATTTTTGGCCCCGCAAACAACTCTTAAAGTGCCGTCTTTAGTTTCCAAATCAACAAGGTGCAATTTATCAGCGTTTGGGTGGGGGTTAATTTTAACAATTTTAGCTGCGTAAATATCATCAAAATCAGCGCCTATTTTTGTTATTTCTTCCACTTCCATACCAAGCGAAGTAAAATGTTTTTCTAACTCACTTGCCGTTAAATCAATATCAATAAAGTCTTTTAACCAGGAATATAATATTTTCATTTAAAATTGCTCCAAAATACGAACATCATTATCGTAGAAATTTCTAATATCTTTTATGTTAAGCGAGAACATTGCCAAGCGTTCTACACCCATACCAAAAGCATAACCGCTGTAAATTTCAGGGTCAATGCCGCAGTTTCTAAGCACATTAGGGTGCACGATACCCGCACCTAGCATTTCCTTCCAACCAGAACCTTTACAAACAGGGCAGTTTTGGTCTTTGCCTTCGCAAAATACGCATTTTACATCCACTTCCACACTAGGTTCTGTAAACGGGAAGAAAGACGAGCGGAAGCGAACCTGTGCTTTAGGGCCAAAAAGGCCTTGCATAAACAAAGTTAAATCTCTTTTTAAATCAGCCAAGGATACATTTTTATCAATATAAAGCCCTTCAATTTGGTTAAATACAGGGCTGTGGGTTGCGTCTAAAGCATCTTTTCTAAACACTCTGCCGGGGGCGATAATTCTTATCGGCGGTTTTTGCTTTTGCATAGTTCTGATTTGCACGCCTGAAGTGTGGGTTCTTAAAACAAAATCTTTCTTTTGGGTGTTTTTAATAAAAAAGGTATCTTGCATATCTCTTGCCGGGTGGTGCGGAGGGATGTTAAGAGCATCAAAATTGTGGTATTCGTCTTCCACCAGCGGCCCTTGCGCCCAAACAAAGCCAAGACCTTTTAAAATATCTGTCATTCTTTTTTTGGCAATTTCTAAAGGGTGTCTTTTGCCTTTTTCAAAGGGATAGCTGGGTAAGGTTAAATCTATATCGGTTTCGTTTAAGGTTTTATTTATTTCTTCAATCTCAAGAGTGGCGGCCTTTTCTTCAAAAAGGGCGGTTAATTTATTTTTTGCCTCATTACTTAAAGGGCCAAAAGCCTTTTTTTCTTCTAAAGATAAATCTTTTAAACTTTTTAAAAGTTCGGTTAGAGCGCCTTTTCTGCCAAGGGCTTCAACTTGCAAATCTTGCAATTCTTTTAAAGAAGCGCAATTTTGCAGTTTGGTTGTATAGTTGTTTTCAATTTCATTAAGTTTTGTTTTAAGTTGTTCTATCATATATATATTATATAAAAATCTAATAAACATTGTTAGATTTTTGCGGCAGCTTTTGGGCTACTTTTAATTTTTTAGAAATTTCGGATACACGGGACTGCCGTCCGCTCGGGGTATACCTCATTTCTAAAAGCGTTTTTCCTTTCCACAAAGGAAAAACTAATTAAAACTATCTCCAAAATCCTTGCAAAATTTTGCGTAAAAATTATTATTATTTTTTAAAATAAAACACAAAAAACTACTTTATCCGTCGTAAAAATATTTTAAAAAAGGGCCTTGACAAATTTAAAAAAAGGCGTATACTATGGCTATGGGCGGAAGTTAGGGCTTGCGATAAGGCAAGCATTTCCTACTCCTAAAAAAGGAGACCGCCCGTAAGTTTTGGGTTCTTTGATAAAAGCTTTCTCTTATATGGTTGGGGCTTCTAAAATGGGGTGTTTTGAAAGTAAATGCTCTTTTGGGGAAGTCTGGGTTTAGGCGTAAAAGTTCCCGTAAGGGTGCCTGGGCCTAAAAAGCGGCCAATGTTGCAGGGCGTAAAGGAAGTATTGGGGTTCTGTTTTTCTCCCTGGTGCTTTTGCCAAAGCCGGTTGCTTTGGGTTTTATGCCTGTGCGAAGAGGGGATAGCCTTAGCTTCCTGTTTCTTGCGGGGGGCGGGGGCGCAAATCCACAGCCTGTTGGTTTGTGGTCTTGCCGGTTGTTTGGCGGTGTTGGGTGCGGCGATGTTTGTTGTGGTGGCCGCGTGGCGCTGTGAGGGCAGCTGGTGAGTGATAGTAGTAATGCAGTACACAAAGGAGTGTAGTATATGGAGGAAAACTCCACAAGTGCGGGTTGATAATTCTTGCTTTGATGGATAATCAGGTTTGATTTATCAGCCCGCTTTTTTATTTGTCAAAAAAATTTTAGCTATAAAAATCTCGTCTGAAAAAATAAAATTTCAAAAAAGTTCTTGCAAGAAAAGTCCTTTTTTTATTATAATATTGTCATAGCGATTTTGGCGCGATGGCCAAGTGGTAAGGCGGCAGTCTGCAAAACTGCTATTCGTGGGTTCGATTCCCGCTCGCGCCTAATAAGGTTTTTCCATTGCGGGCGTAGTTCAATGGTAGAACCTCAGTTTTCCAAACTGATGACGAGGGTTCGATTCCCTTCGCCCGCTTATTAAAGATTGCTGGGATAGCTCAGCTGGTAGAGCATCTCCATGGTAAGGAGAAGGTCGTGGGTTCAAATCCCATTCCCAGCTTTTACTTTTTAAAAAACAAAAAAACACAGGAGAAATTAAAAATTGCAAAGGAGAAATTCTCAAGAAGCAAACCACACGTTAACGTTGGTACAATCGGCCACGTTGACCACGGTAAGACGACCTTAACCGCAGCTATGACCAAGGTCTTAGCAAGCGAAGGTAAAAGTAAAGAAATGGCCTACAGCGATATTGCAAAAGGCGGCGTAGTAAGAGACGCAAGCAAAATCGTAACAGTAGCAGTTTCACACGTTGAATACGAATCAGACAATAGGCACTATGCACACATTGACTGTCCGGGCCACGCTGACTACATTAAGAACATGATCACCGGTGCCGCACAAATGGACGGTGCAATCTTGGTAGTATCAGCAGTAGACGGTGCAATGCCTCAAACAAAAGAACACGTATTGTTAGCAAAACAAGTTAACGTTCCGAAGTTAGTAGTATTCTTAAACAAAGTAGATTTAGTAGAAGATAAAGACATGTTGGACTTAGTTGAAGAAGAAGTCCGCGATTTACTCGTTAAATATGGCTTTTATAAAGAAACCCCGATTATCCGCGGTAGTGCATTAAAAGCAATTGAAGGTGATACATCTGAACTTGGTATACCTTCCATTAAGAAATTGCTTAATGCATTAGATACTTGGATCCCTGAACCGAAAAGGTAAACCTATAAACCTTTCTTGATGGCAGTAGAAGACGTATTCTCCATCACCGGTCGCGGAACAGTAGCAACCGGTAGAATTGAAAGAGGTAAGGTAAAAGTCGGTGATCCTTTGGAAATCATTGGTTTTAGAGATACATTAAATACCGTAGCAACCGGTATTGAAATGTTCCGCAAATTATTGGATGAAGGTTTAGCAGGCGATAACGTAGGTATCTTGCTCCGCGGTATTGATAAGAATCAAGTTGAACGCGGTCAAGTACTCGCAGCACCTAAGACCATCACCCCGCATAAGAAATTTACAGGCCAAGTTTATATCTTGAAGAAAGATGAAGGCGGCCGCCATACACCTTTAACACCGGGTTATAAACCGCAGTTCTACTTCAGAACTACCGATGTAACCGGTGAATTACAATTCAAAGGTGACATGATTATGCCGGGCGATAATGCTGAAATTGAAGTAACCTTGATTACCCCGATTGCAATGGAAGAAGGTGTAAGATTTGCAATCCGCGAAGGTGGTCATACAGTAGGCGCCGGTGTTGTTACCAAAATTATTGAGTAAATAATTTACTTAACAAAAAGAACCCCCGTTTACACGGGGGTTTTTTATTTTAGATTTTTTTATTTTTCAAAACGTTCTTTACGACGGGCAAAAACTTCTTCAAATAATTTGGATGTAAGCCAGACTGTACGTTTATGTAAAGCAAAATCTGTTTCCGGGCAATCTCCGTTCATCCAATTAAGGAAAAGTGTCTCTTTGGCTTTTCTGTTTAAAGTGATAGGTTTTTTTACCATAGAAGAAATTTTATCTTCAAACTCATAACAAC
>JAFQAA010000026.1 GCA_017417005.1 Elusimicrobiaceae bacterium
AAAACTTGCCAAAAGAACACGATGCCGATATTTATTTTACTTTTACTACACAGGAAGAATACGGCCTTATCGGTTGTCAATGTGCCGTTTTTGATATTAAGCCGGATGCTGCTTTGGCCGTTGATACAACAGGTGCGCTTGATACCCCAGGTATTCCAGCGCAAGATTATGTTTTAAAACTTGGGCAGGGTATTGGTATCAGTATGGTTGATAGAACAACTATTGCAAACCAAGGCGTTGTAGATCACCTTGTTGAAATTTGCCAAAAACGCAAAATTCCTTATCAACTCCGGGTTGCTTCAAGAGGTTCTAACGACGGAATGATTATCCAAAGACACGCGGGTGCCGTGCCGGAATGCACTTTATCAGTGCCGGTGCGCTATATTCACTCTAATGTAGAAGTAGCCAATAAAAACGATGTTGATGCCGCCGTTGCCTTGGTGGAAAATTTTGCCCTTGAGTGTTGCCCCTCAAGATATACACCGGAAATTTAAACTATGATTAAGCCAACACCATTTGAACTGGATAAAAAACAAGGTAATTTTTATAAAATTGCAGATATTTTAAAAGAGAAAAAATATCAGCTTGCAAATAGCGAAATAGAACTTTTGGAAAAACTGGAAGTTTTATATCGCTCTTTATGTGCGGTTCTATATAATTATGTTCCGCTTTCGGGCCACCCGGGCGGCAGTATTTCAAGCGGGCCTATTGCCTTAAATCTTGTTTATAATGTGATGGCTTATGATTTAAAAGAGCCTTATCAAACGGGTTTTGATATTTTATCTTACGCAGCAGGTCATAAGGCTTTGGGGCTTTACGCTTTAAGCGCAATTAGAAACGAGATTGCCAAAACTTATGCGCCGGAACTTTTGCCAAAAGAAGCCTGGCAACTTCGCTTGGAAGATTTGCTTGGCTTTAGAAAAGCACCTACCACAAATACTAAATATTTTAAGGAGTTTAACTCTAAATCTTTAGACGGCCACCCCGAGCCTTTAACCCCTTTTGTCTGCCTTGCAACAGGCGCAAGCGGGGTTGGTTTTGGCGCAAGTGTGGGGCTTGCTTTGGGTGCGGCAATTAATTTTAAAGATAAAGCACCAAAAATTAATGTTCTTGAAGGAGAGGGGGGCTTAACTGCCGGCAGAGTAGCCGAAGCTCTTGCTATTGCTTCGCGTTCGGGTCTTGATAATTTGATTATACATTTAGATTGGAACCAGGCTTCTATTGATTCTGATAAAGTTTGCGCTCAAGACGGAACTTGCGGCGATTATGTTGCCTGGCAGCCAAGCGAACTTTTTTATATTAACGGCCTAAATGTTATTGAAGTTGATGACGGCAGCGATTTTGCGCAAATTTACGCCGCGCAAAAATTTGCAAATACCTTAAATAACGGCGTGCCAATGGCTATTGTTTATAAAACAATTAAAGGCCGCAAATATGGCATTGAAGGGCGCAAAAGCCACGGCAGCGGCCACAAATTTGCCTCAGAAGGTTATTATAATGCCCTAGCCGATTTTGAGCAAACTTTTGACATAAAAATACCGCATTTTGAAGGCGAAATGGACGCCCAAAATGTGGAAAATTATTATTATCAAACTTTGCTTTGTTTTAGAAAAGCAATCAGGGATAATAAAGATATTTTTGCACCTTTTGCCGATAAATTAAAAACGGCAAAACAAAATTTACTTGCTAAAACCTTGCCTGTTTTAACAAAACCGCAAGAAACTTTTGACCCTTTTAAAACGCCCGAAATTCTAAATTATCCAAGTGATAAAAAAGTTGCTTTAAGAAATGCTATGGCCCAGGCCTTGCAGTATATGGGCGAGAAACAAAAAAATAGTTTTTATGTTTCAACAGCTGATTTAAGCGGTTCAACGGCGGCAGGCCAAATAGCAAAACCTTATGATAAAGGGTTTTACAATAAACAAACTAACCCGGAAAGTCGTTTAATTGTAAGCGGCGGTATTTGCGAAGACGGGCTTAGTGCCGTTATGAGTGGTGTTAGTGCTTATGGGTTTAATACAGGCGTTGCGGCTTCTTATGCGGCTTTTACAAGTTCTATGATGCACACAGCAGCTCGCTTGCACGCTATCGGCCAGCAATCTTACCGCGAAGCAACCGGCAAAGATATGAACACTTTTGTAATTTTTAGCGGACACGCCGGTATCCCAACAGGCGAAGACGGCCCAACCCACGCCGATCCGCAAGCCTTGCAACTGGTTCAGGAAGATTTCCCCAAAGGTATGGCAATAACCTTAACCCCTTTAGATGCTAAAGATATTTGGCCTTCTTTATGTGCGGCTATGGCAAAAAAACCGGCGGTTTTATATCCTTTTGTAACGCGCCCGGAAGTTTGCCAAAATGAACGCGCACAAGGAGCAGATGCTTCAAAAGGCGTTTATGCTTTGCTTAAAGAAGAAGACGCCCAGGGCGCGCTTATTATCCAAGGTAGTGGTGTGGGCGAAATTTTTATGCAGCAAACTTACCCAATGCTTAAACAAGAGGGCATAAAACTAAATGTTTATTATGTTTGCTCGCGCGAACTCTTTTTGTCTTTAGAGGCAAAAGAGCAAGAGCAAATTTTACCTTTAAGCGAGCAAAAACGCGCTATGGCAATAACAGATTTTACAATGCCTACAATGTATGCTTGGCTTAAAAGCGAAATTGGGCAAAAATGCTCCCTTTGGCCTTTTAAAGAGGGCAAATATCTATCAAGTGGCAAAGCAGCTAAGATATACGAGCAGGCCGGTTTAGATGCCACTTCACAATTTAAAGCAATTAAAAACTATTTACAAAAAATCAAGGAGAACTAAAAATGGCAGAACAAAAACCTTACTTAACAGGAAGAACTTATATTTTTAAAATCAGCAAAGGCAAAGATTTGCTTGAAGCCCTTACCGATTTTTGCCACGATAACCAAATAAAATGCGGTGTTATCAATGGTATTGGCTCACTTGAAAATGCAACCCTTGCTTACTTTGACCAAGTAAAAAAGAAATACGAAAAACAAGTAGTAAATAAAAAAACCGAAATTCTTAATATTTCCGGCAATGTAAGCATTATGGATAACCGCTCAAATATTCACGCCCATTTAACTTTGGCTGATGAGGAAGGTAGAGTGCTTGGCGGGCATTTAATGGCCGGCACAAAAGTTTTTGTGGCAGAAGTTTATATTCAAGAACTTGTTGGCGAACCAAAAGTACGCAAACAAGATAAAGTAACCAAGTTAAATCTTTGGATATAAAAACTTAATTGTAAGTTTTGAAAAACCCCTGTTTCTTTAAAAAAGAGAACAGGGGTTTTACTTTAGAGTATAAAAATTTGTTTTAAATTATATATCAGTATTCCACAAGCAATTAAAATAAAAAACCAAGGGAAAAGTATAGATAAATTACTTTCAATTTCTGCGTGTCTAGGTTCTTGGCGGTCATATAAAACGGAAACTATTTTGCCAAAACGCGGTTTTTTGCGGCGCAGTGTTTTATCGGTAAAAAGTATTTCGTCTTCTTTAAAGGGAAATTTTACTCTTGCAAAATAAATATCTTTTCCGTCTTTTAAACTTTTTTCATAATCAGTAATAATGCCTTGTGCGCGCAAAAAACCGCCTTTGTGAAAAGGGTTTTTTATCATAAAAATAATACCTAAAATACAAAATAGTAAAGAAGCTTTTAAAGTAAGCATAATTTTTAGATCCCTAAAACAACTTTTTTATAAGTATTATCAAAAATTTGTTTTATTATGGCTTGTCCTTTTTCATTTGGGTGTATGCCGTCTATACAAAGATAGTCTGTATAATTATGTATTTGTAAAAAAACTTCCCGAACATTAACAATAAATAAATCATATTGACGGGCAACACTTTCAATAGCACGGGAGTAAAGTTCCTGATGACGATAAATAATGCTTTTATTTCCTAGAAAATTCATAAGATTTTCGGCTTTTTCTTTGGAACCTTTTGTTATCCAGTTAAAATATCTATCGGCATCAATGGGGGGCAAACTCATAACAAAAGGTTTTTTACCGGAAATTAAAATTTTTTCAATGATTTGGGAAAGATTTGTCTTAAATTCTTCAAAAGGCACAAAAGGAGTATGGTTTGATTTTGGGTTTTTTAAAACTTCTTCCCAATTATAATCACAATCGTTTCCGCCGAGTTCTACTAGCATTGCTTGGGAAGGACACTTCGTAAGTGCCTGGGGCAAAAGTTCCAAGGCTTTTTTTGAAGTGCAACCGAATTTAGAATAATTTTTTGTTTCTACTTTATTATCACGGCTAAACAAATTTACAGCGCCTTGTTTAATAATTTTATACTTACCGGAAAGTTCATCAAAAACAACTCCTTTTAAAATTGAATCTCCTATTACCCCGATTTGATTTATAATATCCATATTTTTTTACCTCTCTATAAATTTTTATAAAATTTGCTCTTGCAAAACTAAAGCAAAGTTTTTAGTTTTTCCTTAAAATCTTTCGAAACGCGAAAAGATTGCCTTGTCTTTTCAATACCTTTTTTAAAAGCCCACTTGTCTAGTTTTGAAGTCTTGGCATAGATAAATGTCTTTTGGGGAAACTTAACAAAACATACGCTTAAAAGCCAGGCAGCTGCCATTTTGGCATAGTAGCCCTTGTGTTTAAAATTATCAAGAGTATCAAAAATAAAAGTTAAATATTCTTCTTTAACATAATAACCAAGCAAAATAACAAGGCCAAAACGGACATAAAATTCTTTTTTACTTATTAAATAAGGCTGCAAGAAATTAAAAAAATTTTTCTCCTCTTTTTTTATTCTTTTTAAAGCCGAGCAAAACAAATCGCAATGCGCCCAATTATTTATTTTTGGGATAAAATTTTTTATTTCTTCAACAAAAGTTTTCTCGTTAGTTTTACCAAAAGCAATTAAAAAACCTTCAAGCAATATTTCTTCAAAATAAGGTTTTTTTATTTTGTCTGTTTTATAAAAAATACCCTGTTTTGCAAGAGTCTTTGCAAATTGTTTAACGATAGGCACTTTTACACCCAAAATATTTTGTGCGTTTGGGGTTAAAGTTGTGGAAAAATTTTGGTATTTTTTATCAGAGTTGTCAAATAAAAATTTTCTTATTTCTTTTTGTGTAAAAGTTTCTTTCATTACTCAGCCTTAAAAAATTAAGGATAATCTTATTATAGCAAAAATAGCCTGGGTCTTTAGTCCTAAAAATAAGTAGGACCAAAAAAGAGGTTAAATTAGGTCCTTTGACCCTTGGAGTATCTTTTGCAAGATGTTAAACTATAAGTATAAATTTTTATTCTCCATGAAAATTTATCCCAAGGCAGCCTTACCCCTAGGCTGCCTTCCCTTTTACAAGGCTTTTTGGTAAATTTTAATTTTTTTCAAACTTCGGATACGCGGGCTTGCCAGCCCCTCTTGGTATACCTCGTTTGAAAGAACCGCTTTTTTCTGTTTAGAAAAAAGCTAATTAAAATTTTCACAAAAATCCTTGAAAAAGGATGTGTAACTGCCGACGCAAAATGGTTTGCCTTCTCTAAACACAAAATCTTTGTAAAAGTATATGCTTTATTTTAATTTAAAATTTATACAAAAATCCTTGAAAAAGGATTTGCTCTGCTAGTCTTATCAAGATAAAAGGCAGAAAAAAGTCAAAAAGAATCTCCATATATGATATAATTATATGTGTATATTTAGATATACAAATTAAAAATAGGAGAAAATCAGACTCTTGCTTGGTATCGGCTTTAAGTTCAATTTACCCATTTAGCAGCGCGGGGCCCTTACTCGGTAAGCAGTCCTTGATTTAAGTGTAAAAACAAAATGGCATTAACAAAACAAGACAGAAAAAATATTATTTCTAAATTTCAGGCAGCCCCTGCCGATACCGGCAGCCCCGCTGTGCAAATTGCTTTAATTACTGAAAGAATACAATATATTTCCCAACATCTCAGAACAAATCCTAAAGATTTTGCAGGCGAACAAGGTTTAACAAAACTCGTCAGCCAACGCAAAAGATTACTTGCTTACTTGAAGAAAAAAGATTTAGCAAAATATCAAGAAGTTACAAAAGAACTCAAATTAAGGAAATAAATTTAAAATGACAAATAACAAAGTTAGCGTTGAGGTTGAAATTGGTGACAAAAAAATAACTTTGGAAACCGGTGTCATTGCCAAACAAGCAGATGGCTCTGTTATGGCAAGGCTCGGCGATACCATGGTTTTAGCTACTGCCGTATCCGATAAAAATCAAAAACCCGGCTTACAAGATTTTGTTCCTTTAACCGTAAATTATAAGGAAAGAACCTATGCTGCCGGCAAAATACCGGGCGGTTTTTTCAAAAGAGAATCAAGACCAAGCAAGAAAGAAACCCTTTCTTCCCGCTTGATTGACCGCTCTATGAGACCGCTTTTCCCTAAAGGTTTTGCCTGCGAAGTCAATGTAACGGCAATGGTTGTTTCCGCAGACGGCAAAAACGAAAGTGATGTTTTAAGTATCGCTGCCTCTAGTGCGGCAACTGTTATTTCTAGCATACCTTTTACTACTCCGGTGGCCGGTGTTCGCGTTTGCAGAATTAACGGGCAGTATGTTATTAACCCAACTCTTGAAGAGCGCAAAACAGCCGATATGGATCTTGTAATTGCCGGCACTTTAGACGGCATTATGATGGTTGAAGGCGGCGCCCACGAAGTTGGTGAAGAAGATTTGGTAAAAGCAATTGAAATTGCCCACCCGGAAGTTAAAAAACTTTGCCAAGCCCAACTTGATTTAAGAGAAAAGGCCGGCAAAGAAAAATTTGAGTGGACCCCGGAAGTTTTGCCACAAGATGTTTTAGATATGGCAAACAATACTTTCCGCGCGGAAGTTGCCAAAATCTTGCACGAGTTTTTAGATAAACAAACCCGTGATGTAAAAATTGCCACCCTTAAAGAAACTTTCACAAATAGTTTAACAGAAAAATACCCCGAACAAGCAGCCGAATATGCCGGTTTTGCTATGGAAATGCTTGCTTACGAGGAATCAAGAGCCATGGTTTTAAACGAAGGCATTCGCGTTGATGGCAGAAAGACAGAAGAAATCCGCCCGTTAAGTTCTATGGTCGGTGTTTTGCCTTGCGCCCATGGTTCAGCCCTTTTTACAAGAGGCCAAACCCAAGCACTTGTTACCACAACACTAGGCACAGCACAAGATGCCCAACTTGTTGAAGGTCTTGAAGAAAATAGTGAAGAAACTTTTATGCTTCACTATAACTTCCCGGGTTTTGCTACCGGTGAATGTAAGCCTGATAGATCCCCAGGCAGACGCGAAATCGGCCACGGAGAACTTGCAAGACGCGCTTTAATGCCGCTTTTGCCAGATCCGGAAAAATTCCCTTATACTATCAGAGTAGTTTCTGATATTATGGAATCAAACGGCTCTTCTTCAATGGCTAGCGTTTGCGGCGGTTCTTTATCTTTATTTGATGCCGGCGTGCCTATGAAAGGCACCTGTAGCGGTATTGCTATGGGCCTTATTACCAAAGATGATAAATATGCAATCCTTTCCGATATTATGGGCCTTGAAGACCACCTTGGTGATATGGACTTTAAATTAACCGGTTCCCGCAAAGGTATTACGGCCTTCCAGATGGATCTTAAACTTTCAAGTGGTATTTCATTAGATGTTTTAAGAAAGGCTATTGCCCAAGCAACAAGAGGGCGCCTTTTCATTATGGACCATATGGAAAGCACCATTAAAACCCCAAGACCAAATGTTTCACCGACTGCTCCTGTCATCTATACAATGATGATTCCGCAAGATAAAATCGGTGCTTTAATTGGTCCCGGCGGTAAAAATATAAAGAGAATTTGCGAAGAAACCGAGTGCAAAATTGATATTGACGATGACGGCAAAGTTATGATTGCCGCTGCCAATGCCGAAAAACTTGCCCAGGCCAAAGCAGAAGTTGACCTTTTAACAAAAGATGTTGAAGTCGGTCAAATTTACAAAGGTAAAGTGGTATCTATTCAACCCTTTGGTGCCTTTGTTGAACTTTTGCCGGGCAAAGATGGTCTTTTACATATTTCTGAAATTGAAAAACACAGAATTAACAAAGTAGAAGATGTTTTGCAACTCGGTGATGAAGTGGAAGTTAAAGTTATTGAAATTGACAATAACGGCAAAGTCCGCCTGTCACGCAAAATCTTGCTTAAATAAAATTTCAGTTTAAGCTGATTTAAAAAACCCCTGCTTTTAAAAAAGGCAGGGGTTTTAACGTTTTTATATTAAAAACTTATTTTGCAAGTTCTTTCCAAGCATCAGCTTCGTTTTTGATTTGTTGCTTGGCGCTTTCAATTTGCTTATTAACTTGGTTTTTAATGTTGCTACTGGCATTGGTTGCCTGGTTGGCGGCTTGGGCTGCTTTATAAGCAGTTTTCGCATCTTCAACCTGGCCTCTTAATTCCTGGGATTTTTTCAAGGCATTTTCCAAGGTAATATCTTCCGGGTTGATTTTTGTTTTTTGTGTGGTTGTTTGTTCTGTGCCGGTGGTTGCGCATGCAGCAAAAGCAAAAACACAGGCTAAACAAAATATAAGTTTTTTCATAAGTTAGCTCCTTTAAGTCTTTATAAATATATTTTAGCAAAAATTTAGCAAAGAGTTTTTATAAAGTATTTATAAATTTGATAAAATGTATATATATTTAATACACTAGGAGATTTTATGAGCTGTGAAAAATGCAATCCGCACATAGCTAGTATGTGCAGCGTCTGTAAAGGCGCAAAACACGACCCAGCCCCAATTCCAGAAGAAGGCAAATGGGTTAAAGCAAAACAAATTGGCGATATCAGCGGTCTTACCCATGGTGTCGGCTGGTGCGCCCCGCAACAAGGCGCTTGTAAACTTACTTTAAATGTAAAAAACGGCATTATTAAAGAAGCCCTTGTTGAAACCCTTGGTTGTAGCGGTATGACCCACAGCGCCGCTATGGCAGCCGAAATTTTGCCCGGCAAAACTTTGCTTGAGGCCTTAAATTCAGATTTAGTTTGCGATGCTATCAATACTGCTATGCGCGAACTCTTTTTACAAATTGTCTATGGCAGAACCCAAAGCGCATTTTCAGAAGACGGCTTGCCTGTCGGTGCCGGTATGGAAGATTTGGGTAAAGGTCTTCGCTCACAAGTTGGCACAATGTATGGCACCCAGGCCAAAGGCCCCAGATATTTGGAAATGGCAGAAGGCTATGTTTTAGAAATCGGTCTTGATAAAAATAATGAAATTATCGGATATAAATTTGTCCACCTCGGCAAAATGATGGATGCCATTAAAAAAGGCGAAGATCCAAAAATTGCCTATGAAAAAAATGTCAATACCTACGGCCGTTTTAATGATGCCGTCAAAAAAATTGATCCGCGCAAGGAGTAATTTATGATAACTTTTGAAGGCTATGATAGAAGAATAGAAAAAATCACTAAAGTTTTAAAAGAAAACGGCATTTCTTCTTTGGAAGAAGCCAAAGAAATTTGCGATAAAGCAGGCGTTAATGTTGAAAATATCGTTAAAGGTATTCAGCCTATCGCTTTTGAAAATGCCGTCTGGGCTTACATCGTTGGCGCAGCCATTGCCCTTAAAAGCGGTGTAAAAACAGCTGCCGAAGCAGCAGAAAAAATCGGTGTTGGCTTGCAAAGTTTTTGTATTCCCGGTTCCGTTGCTGATCAAAGAGCAGTCGGCCTTGGCCACGGCAATTTAGCCGCAATGCTCCTTCGCGAAAATACAAAATGCTTCTGCTTCTTAGCCGGGCACGAAAGTTTTGCCGCAGCAGAAGGTGCAATCGGTATTGCAAGAACGGCAAACAAAGTCCGCAAAGAACCGCTTAAAGTTATTTTAAACGGCCTTGGTAAAGATGCGGCTTATATTATTTCCCGTATCAATGGTTTTACTTATGTTGAAACCGAATACGATTACTATACCGGCAATTTAAAAATCGTTAGCGAAAAAGCATTCTCTGACGGCGATAAAGCCAAAGTTAAATGCTACGGAGCTGATGATGTAAACGAAGGTGTGGCGATTATGCGCCACGAAAGCGTGGATGTTTCCATTACCGGCAACTCTACCAACCCAACCCGCTTCCAACATCCCGTTGCAGGCACTTATAAAAAATGGGCTATTGAAAACGGCAAAAAGTACTTCTCCGTTGCTTCCGGCGGTGGCACAGGCAGGACCTTACACCCCGATAATATGGCCGCAGGTCCCGCTTCTTACGGTATGACCGATACAATGGGCCGTATGCACGGCGATGCGCAATTTGCAGGTTCTTCATCCGTTCCGGCTCACGTTGAAATGATGGGCCTTATCGGTATGGGTAATAACCCGATGGTCGGAGCAAGCGTTGCAGTTGCTGTTGCCATCGAAGAAGCCAATAAATAACTATTTTTAAAATAGTTTTATTATAAACTCCCTCTTATAGAACAGGGGGAGTTTTTTTGTTTCATATTCTTTTATTCTTTTAT
>JAFQAA010000027.1 GCA_017417005.1 Elusimicrobiaceae bacterium
CTGGTAAACTTGCGGTAGATATCTTTCCTGATATAAGAAGACATTATGGCCTTGTAAGAATAATACATAACCATATCCCGGGGATAGCTCCTATAACTAAAGCTGATTTTATGCTTTTGCCTACGATAGTGCGCTCTAATCCCTTTTTTGAAGATGACAAATTTATTGTTTTTCATACCCCTCAAAAAGATGGAAGCATTTTAGTCTCGGTATTTGCAAAACTTAATGATGAAGAAGCAATTATTATATCTATGCGTAAAATCTCTAAGGAAGAAGCCGCAAAAGATACTGCAGCAAAAGAGGATCTAAACTCTTATACCGCTGGTAAAACTGAAGAAGCACAAAACCAAATAAATAAGAGCGAGCAAAAACAAGAGGTTTCTAAAGAGATCAATACTCAAAATATCAGAGAAACAAAACCGGAGATAAAAGAACCTAAACAGGAAAGGTATATTAGCCCTTTTTCTGCTTTCTTGCCGGCAAGTGAAGATTATTTGGATGAGGACTTGCTTAAGCATGATTTAAATGATTTTGTTACAGATGCAGATACTTATATTAGATATTTAAAGACTTCGCCATCTTTAGATCCTAAAACAAATAAGGATAAGGCTTATTATAATAAAGAAGACTTCTTTAGCAGTAAAACTTTTGAAGTCGTATATAATATTGAGAACCCGCAAGATTATACAATACTTGTTGTTAATGATGATAAGGAAATAAATAAGCAGGCTAGACACGCCTTAGAAAAAAAAGGTTTTGATGTTTTATCTGCATACGACGGATTTGAAGTAGATGAAATTTTGGAGTATTGTAAAAGACATGGCAAACAGATACATTTTGTTTTATTAGATAGTTTTTTGCCCTATAAGAGCGGATATCAAATTGCAAAAGAGTTTGATAATAAGGGCTATTCTAGCATTATTATAAGTTTTTCAGAAGGTGGCGGAGCCGAAGAAACAAGATATAAAAAAGGCTTTGACTTTAGTTTTAATACTTCAAGAAACGATATTTCAAAGGTGGCTGATTATATAGCATATTTAATACAAAAATATGGTTTTAAGGGCACTCCTAAGGAACCTAAAGTTATGGATAATAAACAAACTTATTACCTAGAGCAGAATTATAATCAAAATTTAGCCAACCCAATACAATTATCACAGCTATCAAAGCAAACAAGTTTAACAACAGAGATAAAAGAGGAGCAAAATCCTCTTTTATTTTTGTCCGATTCTCCGGCAATTCAACCAAACACCTCTTCTGCTAGTGTTATGCTTTTATTATCCATTATTTTATTTTCTAAAATAGGATTTCCCAATTCAAAAAAATCAAAAGAAAAACATAAAAAAGAAAATGCTAATGTTTACTATACGAAAGATATTAAAAGTCAGGAAGAAACCCCTTTGAATATAAAAGTTAAAGTTGATCCCAATTTGCGTGCTTTTCGTAAATATGACAGAATAGTTTTTGATAAAGACGGAATTGCTTATTATAGGGGAGATAAAGGTACAAAAGTAATATCTAATTTTTATATAACAATTCCCGGTAAAAAAACTGATTTAAAACTTTTGATGAGAGCGGTAAGAGCAAAAAAATTGGCGGTTCCTTTTGAAATTAAGTTTACTTTTTCGCAATATGACAAGGCAGAGTTTCAAAGAGTTTTGCTATATGATGCCCATTTTAGAGTGCTAAATATAAATGTTCTCTTGCCTCAGGGAGTTTTGAAAGATAATGAAAATATAATGTTTTCAAACGGGGCTTTTTATACCTTTAATAAGCAAACTTTAAAACGCAAGATAAAATTAGATAATTTTAGTTTAAGAGTGCCTAAAAAACAAATTCCTAATTTAACGGAAGTGTTTTCCGATTCCAAAGTTACGGCAACTTTTAATATTGTGCCTAATGAGGATAAAGCAAAGGTTGTTTATAGGGAATCAATGCTTACCAATGTAAGTTTGGGCAAAACCTTTGCCCCGGTAGCTAAAAAAGAACTTACGCTTACGGATACCCAGGCTTCTGCCCTTATGTTAGGGATACAATATTTTGTTCCTTTGCTTTCTTTGGTAATTAAACCCTTAATCAGAAAACTTGGGGAGAAGGGGACCTTACTTACAGCTTTGTTACTTTCTAGTGCAGCCGGTGTAATGGCTAGCTTAGCAGGTTTTAATGGCTTTACCCACCAAAATATAAGAGCAACTTGGCAACAGGGTATATTTATAACGGCATTTATTTTTATGTCTTTATCAACCTTGCTTAGACAGCTAGTTTCAACTATCTTAATAAGGGATAATACCGGGGTTGTTAAAGAAACAGAAACAGCCCCTGAAGATAAAGATAATAGTAGTGAACTTGAGAAGGATGAAGGTTTTGTAGAGAAAAAAGAAAAGAAAACCTTTAAAGATTTGTTTACAGAAAAGAATAAAATAAAAAATGTTTATTCAATTCCGGTGGAACTTATTTTTAGTAAGGCTTTCGTATCTAAAAGTATAGGAACTTTGTTATTTTTAACCTTTCCGTTTTTGATGAATAAGGCTATTTATTTAGCCAGTGCAAAAACGATAACCACTAATTTTGATTATGGGCTTAGCTTTCCATTACTTGCTATTTTATCGGCCTTTGCGGCTTTTAAAACTTATAAAACAAATTTAAGAGATAGAAGTTCTGAAGAAAAAAATAAGGTAAAAAAAGAGGATACCCCCAGAGAATCTTTAATTAAAAAAATAAAAAA
>JAFQAA010000028.1 GCA_017417005.1 Elusimicrobiaceae bacterium
ATGGACACAATGGATTTTCCTGCAACTCTTTAAAAAAGGTCTTGCCTATCAAAGCACGGTGCCTATAAACTGGTGCCCTTCCTGTAAAACAGGGCTTGCCAACGAAGAAGTTTTTAACGGCAAGTGCGAACGCTGCCAAACCCCTATTGAAAAGAAAAATTTGCGCCAATGGATGTTAAAAATTACCGCTTATGCTGATAGGCTTTTAGAAGATTTAGAAGGGCTTGACTGGCCTGCTTCAACCTTGATGATGCAAAAAAATTGGATAGGCAAAAGTTGTGGCGCAGAAGTTGTTTTTAAGGTGGAAAATTCGCCCGAAACAATTAAAGTTTTTACAACCCGCCCAGATACTTTATTTGGCGCAACTTATGCAGTTTTAGCGCCCGAACATCCGCTTGTTAGCAAAATTACCACGCCCGAGCAAAAAGCCGCGGTGGAACAATACCAAAAAGAAGCCGCTGCCAAAACAGATATTGAGCGCGCCGACGCGCAAAAAGAAAAAACAGGAGCCTTTACCGGTGCTTACGCAATTAATCCTGTAAATAATACCAAAATACCTGTTTGGATAGCCGATTATGTTTTAACCGGGTATGGCACAGGCGCAATTATGGCCGTTCCCGCGCACGATACGCGCGACTATGAATTTGCCAAAAAATTTAATTTGCCTATAATAGAAGTTATCTCTAGCGAGCAAGGTATTGAAAAGGAAGCCTTTATTGGCGACGGAAAACTTAAAAATTCCGGCTTTTTAAACGGCTTAAATGTTGAAGAAGCCAAAGCCAAAATGATTAAGTTTTTAGAAGAAAATAAATTTGGCCAAGCCAAAACAACTTACCGCTTGAGAGATTGGGTCTTTTCCCGCCAACGCTATTGGGGAGAGCCTATCCCCATAGTTCACTGCGAAAAATGCGGTGTTGTGCCTTTAGACGAAAAAGATTTACCTTTACGCCTGCCGGAAGTGGAAAAATTTGAACCCAGCGGCACGGGGGAAAGTCCTCTTGCCAATATTGATAGTTGGGTCAATACCACTTGCCCAAAATGCGGCGGAAAAGCCAAAAGGGAAACCAACACTATGCCCCAATGGGCCGGCTCTTGCTGGTATTATTTAAGGTATATGGACCCCAAAAATGAAAATGCTTTAGTAGATAAAGAAATTGAAAAAGCCTATGGTCCGGTTGATTGCTATATCGGCGGGGCAGAACACGCAGTTTTACACTTGCTTTATTCGCGCTTTTGGCATAAAGTTCTTTACGATTTGGGTATAGTCCACACAAAAGAGCCTTACACCAAACTTCGTCACCAGGGTATGATACTTGCATTCTCTTACAGAGATGAAAACGGCAATTACCACGGCTATGATGAAATTGATTTTTCTAACCCGGCCGAGCCAAAATTAAAATCAAACGGGGCAAAACTTACTTCTATGGTAGAAAAAATGAGTAAGAGTAAGAAAAATGTTATTAACCCCGACGAAATTTTGCAGGAATACGGGGCAGATGCCTTCCGCTCATACGAAATGTTTATGGGGCCTTTTGATGCTTCAAAACCCTGGGATACAAAAGGTATTGAAGGTGTTTCGCGCTTTTTAAAGAGGATTTATTCCTGGTCGGAAGAATTAACTTATAAAGAAATAACTTTACCTAAAGAACTTGAAATTTTAAAACATAAAACTATTAAAAAAGTTTCCCAAGATATTGAAAATTTCAGTTTTAATACGGCAATTTCAAGTTTAATGATTTTCTTTAACGAACTTGTTAAACTTAAAGAAATTGACGAGGATACTATGGCTGTTTTCTTAAAGTTATTACATCCTTTTGCTCCACATTTAACAGATGAAATTTGGCAGCGTATGGGCAAAACAACTTTTCTTTTGGAAGAAACTTGGCCCACTTTTAAGGAAGCCTTAATCAGCGAAGAACAAAAAGAAATTGCCGTCCAAGTAAACGGAAAAATTAAGGATAGAATTAAAATTAACGCAAGTGCTTCTAAAGAAGAAATGCAAGGGGCTGCCTTAAACAGCGATAAAATAAAAGCCTTGCTAAAAGGCCAAAGTATAGTTAAAATAATAGTAGTGCCTGGGCGTATGGTTAGTATTGTTGCGCGCCCAGCCTAAGAGGTGAAAAATGAAAAAGTTTTTATTACTGCCTTTAGTTTTGCTTTGTGCCTGTGCTTCGGTGGAAGATAGCGTTTACTATAAACCAAACGCGCAAATTCTGCCGCAGCATATCAAAAAAATTCATGTGCGCCCATTTATTAATAGAACAGAAGTTTTTGCCTTGGAAGATAGACTTACTATATCAGTAGTTGACGAGTTTTTAAACAATGGTCGTTATTCTATTGTAAACGAAGACCAGGCCGACGGCGTTTTGGCAGGTGAAATTATGCGCTATATCCTTTTGCCTGTTCAATATGACACCCAACTCGTGCCGACAATTTATAGAATGGAAGTCCTTTTAACTTTGCGCTTTATTGATAAAACAACTAATGAAACTATTTGGCAAGAGCCGGGCCTTGTGCAAGTTTATACTTATTCTGCTTCCACTTTGCCCGGTGGTATGAGCGAGGAACAAGCTAGAGAACAACTTTGGAATAATTTTGCCAAAATGATAGTTAAAAGAACAATACAGGGTTTTGGTTCTGTTAAAACGCAAACGCGCCAAACAATGCAAGTTAACCCAAACCAAACAACTATAAATAGACAATGAGTGTTAAAGATTTAGATAGATTAAGAAAAGATATTTCCTCGGGCTCTTTTGCGCCGGTTTATCTTTTTACCGGGGATAATATTTATTTAAAGCAAGAGTATATTGCAAAAATAAAAGAGGTTCTTAAACCGGACGATTTTAATTTTGTAAAGGAAGAGGCCTCCAGTTGCGATACTTCTTCTTTGATTTCTCTTGCCAATACGGCACCTGTTTTTAATCCAACGCGTTTAATAATATTAAATAATGCAGATAAATTTAAAAAAAATTCTAATGCCTTAAAAGCACTTTGCGCTTATCTTGAAAATCCTTGTTTAACCACTTGTTTTATAGTTTTGCATAATGATTCAAAAAAATCTAAAAAAGATAAACTTTTGGAAAATTCTTTAAGTGATTTGGGCGTGCATATAGATTTTACTGATTTAAAAGGCCTTGCTCTTAACTCCTGGATAAACGAGAAAGCCAAAAATGCCGGCCTTGCTTTTGAAGAGGAAGCCCTTTTTACTTTAGTTGATTTAACAGGTGGCAATATGCAGGCAATAAACACTGAACTTGAAAAACTTTTTTTATATAAACAAACTGCCGCAAATAAAAAAATTACACAAGAAGAAGTTTTAAAAAGTATCGGTTTTAATAAGGAAGAAAACCCTTACGCTCTTTCTAATGCCATTATGGACGGCAATAAGACACTTGCCTTAAAAGCCGTTGATAATATGCTAAAGGAAGGCCAAACCCCGGTTAGTTTGCTTAGTCAAATTAGTATTTGTACTATAAAAATGCTTAGAATAAAACACCTTAGTAATGCGGGCCTTTCCACTGGGGAAATTATTGATTATGCAGGTCTTTTCCCTTGGGAAAGCAGACTTGTAGCTAAAGCCGGCTCTATGCCAAGCGAGCAGAGCTTAATTCGCACTTTAGATAGAATAATTGAAGCCGATATGGGCTTTAAAAGTTCTTCCTTAAACGAACCCTCTATTGTTTTAAAAGGTATTTTACTCTCTCTTTTCTCAAGATAAAATTTAACAATAAAAGACCTGCTTCTTATTCTAAAAAAATTAAGAAGCAGGCATTTGTAGTTTTAGGAGGTCTTTATTTACAGCTATTTTCTATCTTTTTTATTATTAGCGTATTACCTTTTAAGGTTGCTAAATCTAAGGCTGTTTGCCCCAAATTGTTTTGCCAAGAGCAATCGGCTCTTCGCATGACTCTATCAAAAATTTCACCGATTTGATAGAGTTTTAAAAATTCTTCGCTTTGGTAATGTTCTGGCTCTGTTATTGCATAGGCGCCATTTGACGCCAGATACATTACGGCGCTGGAGCCCCTGTAATCTATTAAGTCTAAATTAGGTCTATATAAGGTAAGGGCAAAAGCACTATCTAAATTATTATTTTCCAAGGCAAACATTAAAGGTGTTCTGCCAAAAGTATCTTGTGCATTGATGTTGGCTTTGTTTTTAATTAAGAGATCAACTATAGAGGCATCTTCTGCAAAGAATAAAGCCGTTGTGTTTTGTACATCTTTTGCATTTACATCTGCGCCTAATTCAATAAGAACTTCACAGGTTTCAAGATGGCCAAAGAAGCTTGCATGCATTAAAGGGGTGTGGCTGTATTCGTTTCTGGCATTTACATCTGCCCCTTGTTTTATAAGGTTTTTAATATCATTTACATTACCGGCTCTTGCGGCTTTAAAAAGTTTAGAGTTTAATTCTCCTTTATCTTTTACTGAGGCCTCAAGTTGAGTTTTTAAATTTTCTTTAATTTCTTTGCCGACGGCATTTTCTAAATCGGTATAATTAAAACCGCATACGGCAAAGAAAGCAACCATTACTACTAACATCTTTTTCATAAATTTTCTCCTTTCTACTACCTTATAATAATAGTGTATATAACTAGCAATACGGAGCACAAGGGTTTTAAGACCTAGAGAGCAATAGGTCAAAAGGCCCATATAAAAAACCTGCCTTCTTTTTTAAGAAAGCAGGTTTTAGATTATTTCTAGAAGAAGTTATTTTAAGTCCTTTATTGCATTTTTCAGGAAAACTTCTTTTTCTTTCATAACTTTTAATTCTTCACGCGCTTTTTCAACCTGTTCTTTAGGAGCATTATTTAAGAAACTTGGGTTTTGAAGCATACGCTCTCTATTTTTAAGAGCATTTTGGATATTTAAAAGTTCTTTGTTTAAGCGGGCATTTTCCTTTTCAAAATCAATAAGCCCCTCTAAGGGAATATAGATTGTTGTTTCTTCAAATACCGCACTGGCCGATTGTTTTGGCTTTGCCGTATTTTGCCCGACTTGTAAAGTTTCCACTTTAGCTAAAGTTTTTATGTAAGAAGAATATTCATTTATAATTTCTTCTTCTTTAGTATTAAGGATAACTTTTATTTTTAAAGAAGGCGGAACATTAAATTGCGAGCGAATTGTTCTTATTTGTCCTATAATACCTTGCAAAAGCCCCATTTCCTTAACTGCTTTTTCATCTTCTAAAT
>JAFQAA010000002.1 GCA_017417005.1 Elusimicrobiaceae bacterium
ATGTTTATAGGTATTTTTAAATAGCAGCATTATAAATTTTAAAATCAGCATATTATTTTAAAATCAAAAATTAAAAATAATATCTTATTTTTAATTTATAAAAAACAATATTATAGATATTATTGGAATATATTTTATTCCAACATAACAAACAAAAGCACATTTATAAAATTATAAAAAACTAAATATTTGCTAAAAATGTTTGAGGTAATACTTACCTACCCCAAAAACTGCTTTTTTTAAATTTGCGTTTTAAGCGTTTTGGGGATATCCTAGTACCCCCTCCTTTTTTTAAATCGTAAAATCAGGCAAAAGATATTTTTAGCATTTTAGGGTAATTTAGCAGTAAAAAGATAGATTTACTAAAAAGACAAAAAAGCAAGTGCCGGAAATTAGCTACAAAATAACCCCAGCTTACTTGCCACAAATAAGCAATAAATTATAAGCAAAAACAAAGTTTTTTAAAATAAGAAATTTTTAAAACAAACAATCATAATATAAAAAATTATAAAAAAGATGAGAAAAAAGAATAACCTAAAAAAGTTAGGGCTTTTAAAATAAAAACCGAAATAAAAAAATAAAACAAAAAAAATTTAGGGGGAAATTTCCCATTTAAAAAAGGGGGAAAACTTCCACATTTTCCCCCCTTATTTGCGGCAATTACCCCTCTTTTTGCGCTTTCTCCCCCCGCTCAATTTTTTATTAATTTTCCCCCTCTTACAAAACCTCCCTTTGCCGATAAAAGACAAAGGGAGGCAAGGAACATATACGCAGATAAAATCTAAACCAACCTAGCTTAATTTAACATACTTATAAAAATCTTTTGAAAGATCCTCTGCCAATTTATAAGCAGTCTTAAAGTCATTAGCTTTTGCTTTTTGTACCACTTGATTTGTGCGGTTTAAAAGAGTGGTTTTTGTTTGATAAGCCATACCTCTATCATAACCTTTCAAATAGTTTAAAATTGCGGCAGTTTTGCGAAAATAAACCTGTTTTTTAGCAATATCCGTATCTGCGCGCATTTGGCTTGCATAGTGTTTAATATACTCGTGCTTTTTTTGCGCACTGCGAATAGTGGAAAACTTTGTTTTAGTTATCGGTGGCACATTAACATCACTTTTAATGCTTTTATAAAGTTTTGCATCAAAAGAATTTAAAAGAGCAATAATTTTTGCATCAATACTGCTGGTTTTACTTAAATATTCTTTTTCTACTGCTTGTTTTGCCAAGTTTAATTGAGTTTTAAAGTTAGCCTTATCAAACTCCTTAAAATTATTATCTTTTGCATATACTTGTGCAAAACATAGTAGGGAAATAATGGTTATTATACTTTTCTTTATCATTTTATTTTCTCCTTATTTGTTAGTTTATACTAACATTATAACAAAAAACACAAAACCTTGTCAATACTTTTTATTTACGACGGAGAAAATAACTTTATTTAGAATACTTTATGTTAAACAAAACTAACTTTATACAAAAAACAAAACATTATTTCATAAAGATTTTTATGCTACTTTTTTAAATTTTTCTTGATAGCATTAAAGCTTTCTTCGGAAATTATATGTTCTATTTTACAGGCATCTTCAAGGGCGGTTTCTTTGCTAACACCGATAGAGATAAGCCAAGCGGAAAGTATTTCGTGTTTTTCATAAACACCAAGGGCAAAAGCACGGCCTTGCGGCGTCAAGGTGATGGAAGAATCTTCCCCCACTTCTATATATTTTGCTTCTTTTAATTGTTTTAAAGCCACGCTCACGCTTGCACGGGAAAAGTTCAAACTTTTTGCAATATCAATAGCCTTAACTTTATTAAGTTTTTGGCCAAGGATATAAATAATTTCTAAATAATTTTCTTTTGATTCCGAAATACTCATAATTTTATTATAGCAAAGAAAAGCAAAAAATTAACATAAAAAAACAGCCCCGATATAAAAATCAGAGCTGTTTTGTATTTATTAAACAATCAGTTTATTGTTTATTAAAGGCTCCATCCACATATACTCTGCACTCTTTTCCAATACAAACCTTTTCTTTTCCCTTGCCTGTTATACAACCATCTTTGCCATTGTAATAGCAAGTATTGCCGGTAGGTTTATCATTTTTGTATTCTGTGCAAGTCCAGCCGCCATCGCAAACCCAACCTTCTTTCCACTCAACTTTTTCTTTACATCCCGTGCCGGCATCATTTACCTTACAGGTATCAACAAGTTTGCCTTTCTCATAGGTATAGCAATATCCTTTATCGCAATAAAATGCACTCACTTCGTATTTTTCATAGCAGGCTACATCTCCGACTTTACATTCCGGGATTTCTTCTTTACATCCCGTGCCGGCATCATTAGCTTTACAGGTATCAACAACTTTACCACCTTTGTAGATATAGCAGGTTTCTTTCTCACATAAAACGCCGTCTGTCATAGCATCATTAGATTTTGCACAACCGGTGCCATTATTATTTATCGGACAATCTCCAATAACCTTTTCGCCGTCAAAAGCAATGCAAATACCGGTGTCCTTATAACACACAAGGCTTTCCTCTGATTTTTGACAATCTTTTCCTAAAACATTCTTGTAGCAATAACCACTTAATTGTCCATTCTTGTAGGTATAACAATAATCATCATCTTCGTAGCAGGCTACCCCATCGTTAGGGTGTTCTCTATTAAGTTTTCCTTCCTCACAACCGACAACAAATTTATCACAGGCATAAACCATTTGGCCGTCTTTAAATTCATAACAGATATGGTTTCTACCATCACATATAAGCCCGTTAACTTTAAATTTGGCAAAACAATCATTGTCCCAAGTAGAGCAAGTGGAAATTTCTTTGCCGTCTTCATAAATGGTACAGCTAGAAGCACTACAAGAATAGGTTATTCCCAGTTGAACAGGCTCTTCTTCTACGCACGCTGTGCCTTCTTTATTGATTTTACACTCACCAACCTTAGCGCCGTCTTTATAGGTATAACACTTTCCCTCTTTTGGCACACACACAAGACCGCTTGCGCCGTATTTTTCAAAACATTGTGGATCACTAGCATCACAAACATCAAGTTCTTTGCCATCTTTTATAACTGAGCATTGAACTTTATCTTTTATAATTTTACATTCAATAGAAATTTCCGTTAATGGTTCTTCGGGGTCTTGTCCAGGTTTACATTGGGTAGGATTGTTTTCATCTCTCTCGCATATTTTCCCATTTTTACATACCCAATTTTTGCCATTGTAGGCATTTACAATATTATTAGCATTTTCATGGGTATAACAAGTTTTATTAGCAAAATTCCATTGATTTTCTAACATAACCCCCTCTTTAAAGGCCGCGCAGTATTCTCTATCTTCAGTACAAAAAGTACCGCTATAATCATACTTTAAAAAACACATTTTATCATAGTCCAGCACTCCACCGCTTGATGATTCACCTAAAAAGCAATTTATTGATTCTCTACCTTTTAAATTAAGCAGTTTGCATATTTCATGTCTTTGCGGTTCACAAGAAATCTCGCCCGTAACATAATCAACATAAAGATAATATGGATTGTCCTTAAATTCACGCCTCGCTCTAGCATTATGTCTATATTGGTAATTAAGCACATAAGAAAAGTGTTTATCTTGATATTCCCTTTCTGTAACATCATTACCTTCTTTATCTTTTAGTTCCAAGGGCAAAGCCATAAAATTGTTAGCAAAGTGAGAACTTCTTGCATTATAAACATTTTGTGCTTTTGCTATTTGATTAAGCGTTGATATTGCTTGTGTAGTGCGAGCTTTTTCAACAGACCTCATATAACTTGGCACAGCAATAGTCGTAAGAACACCAATGATTATCACAACCACTAGCACTTCAACCAGGGTAAACCCCTTTTTAGTTTTTTTCTTCTTATTAAACATAATGTCCTCCTATAAAAAAACCTTGTTTATCGCCTAAATAGGCAGGAAAACAAGGTTCTCTTTTCTTAAAAAATTAATAAATACATGCAACAAAAACCGGCACAATATGTCAGCTATAAAAACTTTACAAACTTAATAATAAAAACACCTTGTCTAACCTACTTAAAGTATAGTCTATATTTTCGTTTTCGTCAAGGGCTTTCTTTATAATAAGTAAAATCATTAAAATAAAAAACTCCCTGTCTTTATAAATTAAACAGGAAGTTTTTAAACTTATTAAGTAGGAATTATCTAAGCATACCTCTTAAAGCAGCAATTCTTTTTTCTATCGGCGGATGGGTATCAAACAGGTGCATTACCGCTGGCAAAAAACACATACTTGAAGCTAAACTTTGTCCTTTAAAAGCCCTAATTTCACTTCTGCCGGAGATTGCTTCAAGAGCCTGGGCAAGAGCCTCAGGGTCGCGCGTAATTAAAGCAGCGGTTGCATCAGCCTGATATTCTTGGCGACGGGAAAGCATCATCCTAATTATAGGGGCCAAAAAAAGTCCGTAAAGTAAAAATACTAGCCCAAGTATTGGAAATAAAGCTGCTCCTTTGCCTTTGCCACGACCACGCACTCTAATTAAAATATTACCAATTAAAGTTAAAACACCAATACCGCTAACTATCATTATCATCAAAGCAACATCGCGGTTTTTTATATGTGCCATTTCGTGAGCAATAACGCCTTCCAGTTGGGGTTTAGTTAATTTTTTAACAATACCTTCCGTCATTGCCAAAATAGCACTTTCCGGCTTAACCCCAGCGGCAAAAGCATTGCAGCCTGCTTCCGGTATCAAGTAAACTTCCGGCACGGGCAAACCTGCCATCATTGCCACATCTTCAACTATGGAATAAATAGCAAAGTGTGAATCTTTTGTTATTTTTTTCGCACCTGTCATATTCACTATCATTCTGCCTTCATTAAGGTAGGAAAACAGCATCCAAACCATCGCCACAGCAAAAACAACCGGTATTACTATGACAGCCAAAGAATTTGTGCGCTCCATAACACTTAGTCCATCCACATAAGGACCTTCAAAATAATGAACTAAGTATAGGGTTAGGTAAATTAAAGCCGATAAGATTATGGGAAATAAAGCCGTAATCAAAAAGATTTTGGCCCTATTTCTTGCCACATGGTCGTAAATTAACATAATTAAAACTTAACTTGAACCGGTTTTTTTGCAACTTCTTTTTCGCTATCTTCAAGTTCAAAGAAGTCTGCTTTTTTAAAGTTAAACATAGCAGCAATAATATTTGTCGGGAACATTTCCACTTTATTATTTAAAGCAAGAACATTGCCGTTATAGTAGCGACGGGATGCCTTAATTTTATTTTCGGTATCGGTTAATTCATCTTGCAATCTAAGGAAGTTTTGGTTTGCTTTTAAATCGGGGTAATTTTCGCTTAAAGCAAATAAACTTTTAAGGGTGCCGGATAAAATATTTTCGCTTTGGGCTTGTTCGGTCGGGGTGCCGTGGTTAGCCATAGCAATATTTCTTGCTTGGATAACTTTTTCAAGAGTTCCGCTTTCATGGGAAGCATAACCTTTAACCGTCTCAACTAAATTTGGAATAAGGTCATATCTGCGTTTCATTTGAACTTCAACATCACTCCAAGCTTCTTTCACGCGGTTTCTTAAAGAAATAAGGCCGTTATAAGTAAAAATCAAATAAAGCAATGCAAGAACTACTACTGCCAATACTACTAATGCAACTATTGTCATAAACATCTTCTCCTTTACAACTTGATTTAATTATAAACAAATTAAACAAAAAAAATACAAAATTATCAATCTTTATTTATGCGGTATTTTTCAACACCAAGCATAGTAAACGCTTCCTGCAAATAAATTTCTTTTGAAGAAAGCAGTAAAATTTTATCCCCCGGTTCAAATTCTGTAGTAGGCAAAGGCACAATAAAAGTGTTTGCGCGTTTAATCATTACAACGCGCACAGCTTCTTTAAAAATTAGGTTTTGGGGTTTGGGATATTTTTTTACAAAATCTTCCCCCACCTTAAACTCCGCCGTAATGCCAATATCTTCAGGCAAATCTAAAGCAAAGGTTTTTTTATCTTCTTCTGCTGAAGTAAGCCCCAGAGTTTTTGCTATATAAGGCACGCTGGTACCTTGTACAATTAAAGAAATAATTGTTATAAAAAACACTATATTAAAAATTTCTTTTGCATGGGGAACACCGGCCACAAAAGGATAAGTGGCAAAAATTATAGGCACAGCACCACGCAAACCCACCCAGGAAACAAATATCTTTGCCTGCTTGGAAACTTTTTTAAACGGCGCCAAGCATAAAAACACACTTAAAGGCCTTGCAAACAATATCATAAATAAAACTATTGCAAGGGCAACCCACATAATACCCAAAAGTTCAGAAGGATTAACCAGCAGCCCAAGGGCTAAAAACATTATAATTTGAAAAAGCCA
This sequence comes from Elusimicrobiaceae bacterium, assembly GCA_017417005.1. Taxonomy (GTDB): domain Bacteria; phylum Elusimicrobiota; class Elusimicrobia; order Elusimicrobiales; family Elusimicrobiaceae; genus Proelusimicrobium. Next base: position 6,381 of record JAFQAA010000002.1, read on the forward strand.
AGTTAAACTATCAAAAAAAGTTATTACACTTTTTTTATAGGCCATTTTTTCATTACCTACAACAAGCCCTGCCACATATACTGCCAAATAGCCGTTGCCATGCACTAGAGAAGTAAAAGAAAACGCAAACAACACAAACGCAAGTAGCAACACGGCATATAAAGCAGAATAATCCAAATTAATTCTGTTCATTATAAATACTGCTGCATAACCTATTGCGATACCAAATAAAGCCCCCAAGAAAAGTTGCAAAAAGAAATTAAAAACAATTAAGTCAAGGCCTAAAGAACTATTTATTATAAGTTGTATAAACATTATAGTTAACATATAAGCCATAGGGTCATTACTACCGCTTTCCAGTTCAAGCATCGGTCGCACATTTTGGGAGAGATTTAGATTTTTTGTCCTTAAAATAGAAAAGACCGAAGCCGAATCTGTTGAAGACATTACCGAAGCCAGCAAAAAGCACCCAGTCAAAGACAAATGCAAATAAGCAGGATAATATTTTGCCACTATAAAAGCAAATAAGCCAGTAAACAAAGCCGTTAAAATTACCCCTAAAGTAGAAAGCAAAAGCCCTTGCACAAAAACAGGTTTAATATCCCTAATTTTTGTATCCATACCGCCGGAAAACAAAATAATGCTTAAAGCAACCATACCAATAAACTGCGCCTGCTTAAAGCTGTTAAATTGTATGCCAAGGCCTTCGCTACCAAACAAAACGCCAACCAGCAAAAAAAGCAAAAGGGAAGGCACACCAAAGCGGTATCCCGTTTTGCCGGAAACAATACTAACAAACAGCAAAACAGCACCAAGCAATATAATATATTCCGGCATTGTCAAAAACATTAAGCCCCCTGTTTATGATGAAAAGTAATATACCTTGCCGCTTCATAAAGGCCTTGGGTAAGGTTTTTCATCTTATCACATTTTTGTTTATTTTGGAGGCAATAATCTTTGGAAGAATCTTCATTATATTTAAAAAGCCCTTCCTTTCCCGGCCAAGCAAGATAATAATAATCATCTTGCACAAAACCGATTTTAAGCGGTGTTGCCGGGTGATTAATAATTAAAGCCCCTTCTTCTTGGTTATTATCAAAAATATTTCTGCCAAGGCCTGTTTGGTTATGTTTTATACCAAGAAGGCCTGCCATAGTTGCCGTTACATCTACCTGGCTTGCTACCCTAGGGTTAACTTCTTTTTTAATACCGGGTCCAAGCACAATAAGAGGAACATTATTTGCGGTAAGTTCCAAATCAATAAAACTCTGTTTTAGATTTTTTGATTTCCAGCTTGTTAGGCCATGATCGCCATAAATAAGAAAGATTGTATCTTTATAAAAAGGCTCTTTTTTAATTAAATCAAAAAACTCGCCCATTGCATAATCTTGAAAGCGCATTGAGTTATATTCCTTATTCCCGCTAAAGCCATATTCTTTAAGAGTGTCTTCCTCTAACTCTTTTACTTCAAAAGTGCCGTGATCTTCAGGTATAGTATAAGGTCTGTGGTAGCCGGAAGTCTGAATAAAAGCAAAGAAAGGCTCTTTTGTGTTTGCTAGTTCGCGCGCGGCATATCTAAACATATCTAAATCGGAAAGACCCCAAACATCATTCCTATCTTGGTTTTCATAAGTTCCTTCCTCAAAGATTTTTAAATTATCAATATTATATTGTAAAAGGCCCCTAACATTACCCCAGTTTGTGCTGCCGCCGATAAAATAAAACTTTTTATAACCGGCCAAATCATTTATAAGTGAATGTTGGCTAACAATCATCGGATTTCTTGAAGAAGTTTTTACGGCTGAAGTATCTGCTACCCCTGTTATAGAGTTAAACACCCCTCTTGCCGTGCCGATAGTAGGTGTAAAAAATCTTGTAAACAAAGTGCCTTCTTTTGCAAGAAGAGCAGCTTTTGGCGTTGGATCAATTTCAGGCGCATTAAAAGAAGTTTTATCCCAAGCTAAAGATTCCACCAGCAAAATAACAACATTATATTGTTTAGGATTTTTTGCCTCAATTTCACGGGTAAAATTAAGGTTTTCTTTATCTTTATTTTTAACGCCCAAAAACTCTGCGGTAATATCGTAATACTCTTTTGTTTTAGCCGTATCAAAGCCACTGCCTGCTTTGGCAAATTTATAAGTATCATATAAATTATGCAAGGGGTTTAGAGCAAGAGAAGTCAAAAAATTATCCGTTGTAAAATATGCATTACTCCATCTTAAAGGATATTGCGAAAAACGCCCATGAATAAAAGCTGCTGTAATTATAAGTGCAATTAACACAAAAACCCAACCTTTCCTGCCTCCTTGTTTAGAGTAAGCATAATTTGCAATTTTGCGCGTAAGCAAATAACCTATAAAAACAATAATAAGCAAGGCTAGCGCCCCTTTTATTACCGGGTAAGACTGCCACACCATTTCAAGCGAAGTTGCGGTATTTTGCGCAAGTTCAAAGATATAAGCATTTAATCTTTGCGTTAAATAAGCATAATAGCCAAAATCAAAAAAGTAAACCAAAACCAAAGCAGCAAATAAAATAGCATACAAAATACTTATAATTTGTTTAAATATTTTTTTTGCCGGCAATAACAAGAAAAGCCCAAAAGGTAAAGAAAACAAAAAAGCAATTCTTATATCAAATCTAAACCCGGTATATAAGGCTTTTAAAACGCCTTCCTGGTAGCCCATAGTATTAACAAAATAAAAAACAATACGCATTAAAGCCATTAGTAAAAATGTGATGCCTACAAAAATAAAATAGGCTTTAAATCTTGTCGGACAAGATAATTTTTTCATTTATTTTTCCTCCATAGCAAGTTTTTCTAAAGCGGGGTAGTCAACTTTCCCTGTCCCGGTTAAAAGCATTTTTTCAAGTATTTTTACTTCTTTTGGAACCCAAAGTTCGCTAAAACCTTGCTTTTTAAAATATTCTTGAATCTGTTTTAAAGTTGCCTCTTGTTTATCGGTGTAAGCAATAAGTTTCTCCCCTCTTTTTTCATCGGGCAAGCGCACAAGTGCCGTTATATTATCCGGCCAAAGTTTACGCAAGGCAACTTCAACTGCTGTCATAGAAACCATTTCCCCCGCAATTTTGGCAAAGCGTTTTGCGCGGCCTTTAATAGTGGCAAAATTTTCCGCATCAAAAGCAAGAATATCGCCGGTATCATACCAGCCGTCTTTGGGGGCTTCAATTTTACCCGGTGCACTTGCTCTAAGATAGCCAAGCATAATATTATCGCCTTTAATAAAGAGTCTTCCGCCTTCCTCAATACCTTCAACTTTTTCAAGTTTATATTCAAGGCCCGGCACAGGTCTGCCAACGCTGCCGCGTTTATAATACATTGGGCTGTTCATAGTAACCACAGGGGAAGCCTCCGTAGTGCCATAGGCTTCTATAACGCGGATACCAAACTTTTCAGACCAAATCTTAAAAGTTTCATCTTTAAGTTTTTCCCCACCGATACCGATATATTTAATATTATGGAAATCATATCTATGCGCCATTTTGGCATAAGCAGACAAAAAAGTATCCGTCGCAAAAAATATCGTTGCATTTCTATCGTAAACAAGTTCCGGAATAATTTTAAAATGCAAAGGCGAAGGATAAAGGAAAATAGATAAACTATTTAAAATCGGCAAGAAGAACCCGCACACACAACCAAACGAGTGGAAAAGCGGCAAAGCATTAAAAAATTTATCTTGCGTATCAAAATTCAAAAGAGTTGATAATTGAAAGCGGTTTGCATTAATATTTTTATGCGATAAAACAACCCCTTTTGGCGAACCTTCCGAACCGCTTGTAAACAAAACAATAGCCGGTTTATTTGCATTTTGTTCCGGGTCAATTGCCTTATAAGTTTTGTAAGGAAAGAAACTCTGCACCAAAGCAATAATTTTATCAAAAATAGTAATTTTTAAGTCTTCAAGGTAAATTAGGCGTATATTTTTATTTTCAAGGGCTTCAATAATTGCTTCCAACTGGGCTTTTTTAATAAACATACGCGAAGTTATAACACTTTTTATTTTTGCCGCTTTGCAAGAATCTAAAATATTTTTTATACCGGAAGTAAAATTAATCATAGCCGGCACTCTTGTATAAGCAAGCAAAGCAAACAAAACAACCGCGCAAATATTCATATTTGGCAGCATTACGCCAAGATATTCATCCTTATCGCTTTTGGCTTCCAGTTTTTTGCCAAGCAAAAAAGCAGCCGTTAAAAGCGTGCCATAGCTCATAGGTTTTCTTGTCATATCTTCAAGAGCGCGCGCACCGCGGCCGGCAAAATCGGCAGCTTCAAGCAAAGCCTTAAACAAAGTTATATTTATATTATTGCTTTTATATTTCATCTCTGCCATAAGATCATACATTTTATCTTCAACGCTTAACCTTCTTGCTTTACCTTTTACGCCGTCTTTAAGTTTAAAATCTACCGGTGGCATTATATTGATAGTAAACCCCACTTTTTTTGGCAAATGGCGCAATTTGCGGCCAAAATAAGCAAATCTTGAATACTGAGTTCCTTGCATACAGATAGGCAAAATTGTTGCGCCGGAACGCTCTGCAATCATAGCCGGTCCCGGATAAATTTTCATAATACCGCCGGTGGTTGTTATTCTGCCTTCTGGGAAAATAATAATTTTTTGTCCTTTTTTAATATTGTCAATAATTGTCTTAACAGCCATCGGGTTTGCCGTATCAACAGCTATATGTTTTGTAAAACGCAAAAATTGTTTTACCCAAAAGCGTTTTGCAATAACGCCGTCAACAACAAAAGTAATATCATCGGGCAGAAATGCGCCTAATATAAGCGGGTCTAAAAAAGAATTATTATTAGCAATAATCAAAGTTTTTCCTGTTGCTTTTTCGTAATTTTCAAGTCCCTTAATTTGAATATTATAAAAAAAGTTCAAAAGGAAATATAAAACCGAACGAATAACATAATCAGGCAATAAAGTACAAATATAAAGCGCAACAAAGAAATTTGCTATCGCAAGAAAGCCAATTATTGCCCCTGTGCCAAAACCTATACAAAGCAAACAAAAAGCAATAAGACCTGCAATTATTATGCTAATAGTAGTTAAAATATTGCAAACGCCAAGTATTCTGCCCCTTATTCTATTAGAAACCATAGATTGAAGCGAAGCATTTAAAGGCACAATGTATAAACCGCAAGATATTGCCAAAAGCAAAATATATAAAGAAAGCCTTATCCCCTGCCAACTTAAAACAAATTGTTTAAAAGTTAAAGTTTCTAAAGGTCTTGAGGTAAAAGTGCAAAACAAAGCAAGCAACATTAAAGAAAGCCCCATCCCAACTGCACTTAAAGGCACATATTTTATACTAATTTCACCTTTAACGAGCTCTCGGCAAAGCATCGCCCCGATAGCAATACCCAAAGCAAAAAGTGTTAGTAAATAATTTAAAATATTGCCTTCAACATTAAGTTTAACTTGGGCTAGTGTCGGCATTTGGGCAAAAATAACCGCACCTACAACCCAAAACCAGCAAATAGCCAAAATACACAAAAATATTCTTTGCGATTTATAGGCAATTTTTATATTTTTTATACTGCTTTTAAAGATATTGAAATTAACTTGAGCACTTGGCGAAGTCGGCTCAAACGGAGTAAAGAACCAAGTTATCACATAAGCCATCAAAGCCACTTCTATAATAACAATGCTTATAATTGTTAAATCAGAGGGATTTTCAATAGTAAAAATACCGCATAAAATTGCACTTATCAAAATGGCGCCATATCTGCCTGTTTCAAGTAGTCCGTTTGCACTGATTAACTGGTTCTTTTGTAAAATTTGCGGTAGTAAGGCATATTTAAGTGGCATAAAAAAAGCATTTTGCGCGCCCAAAATAACAAGAACAAAATACAAAATAAAAGAACTTTTCAAATATAAACCAAGACTTATTAGCAAAGCCGTAATAATTTGGGTAAAAACCAAAGTTTTAATAACCTGGGCTTTATTATATTTATCAGCTACTTCGCCGCCTGGCATTGAAAAAACTAAAGTGGAAACCAAATAAACCGCCAAGCCAAGCAAGGTGGCATAAATACCGGTGTTTACGGCGGTTATACGCGCAAGAAAAATTGCAATAAAAACGGCCAGTGCCGTTCTAAATAAGTTATCGTTAAAAGCCCCCAAAAACTGCGTCCAAAACAAACAATTAAAATCTTTTTTCAAAAGAACGCTTAAAAATTTTTTCATAAAAACCCCTCCTTTTCATATTGTATAAAAATATTGCTATTACTACCACTTTTTAGAAAAAGATTTTCCCCCCTCTACCATTTTTCTTAAATAAATGCTAAACTAAATTTTTTAAGGGGGTGTATTTATGAGAATGATAGACATAATTATTAAGAAAAGAGAAAACAAACCTTTAACTTTGGAGGAATTTACTTTTGTTGCAAACGGGGCTGCAAAAGGCACTTTGCCCGATTATCAGTTATATTCCTTTTTAATGGCTTGTTTTTTAAACCCTTTATCTCCGAAAGAAACAGCCCTTTTTACAAAAGCAATGGCTTTTAGCGGGCAAAGATTATCCTTTAAAAACTGCAAAAACCCTGTGGCAGATAAGCACTCAACCGGCGGTGTTGGTGATGGGATATCCCTTGCTCTTGCCCCACTTGCTGCAGCAGCAGGCCTTGCTGTGCCAATGATGTCAGGCCGTGGCCTTGGGCATACTGGCGGAACACTTGATAAACTTGAAAGTATGAAAGGCTTTAATATCGCTACCCCCACAAAACAAATTTATAAACAAATTAGAGAAATTGGCGTTTGTATGTTCGGGCAGACAAAAGACCTTGCCCCGGCAGATAAAAAACTTTATGCTTTGCGCGATGCAAGCGGCTCTGTTGAAAGCCGCCCTTTAATTACGGCTAGCATTTTATCCAAAAAATATGCTGAAGGCATTGATAATCTTTTTATTGATGTTAAATTTGGCTCTGGCGCGTTTATGCAAAAATATGAAGACAGCAAAAAACTTGCTAAAATGCTTGTTTCAACAGCCAAACTTATGGGTCTTAACTGCCGCGCCCTGCTTACCGATATGAACGAACCTCTTGGACGAGCTATTGGCAATGCAAATGAAATGTTGCAAAGCATTTTGATTTTGCAAGGCCAAAAAGATTTTGCACCTGATTTTTATGAAGTTTTGCTGGAAAGTGCCGCCCAAATGTTAATTATCAGCAAGAAGCAAAAAGATATAAAAAAGGCAAAAGTTTATCTTGAAAAACTGATTAAAGATGGCTCTGCCCTAAAAAAATTAAAAGAAATTTTAAAATGGCAAGGAGCAAATCCAAAAATTGCCGATGAGCCGCAAAAGTATTTAAAAAATGCAAAATACCAAAAAGATTTTGTTGCTACGGCAAGTGCTTATATTACCAATATTGATGCAAAAACTTGCGGCAGGGCCTCTGTTTTGCTTGGGGCCGGCAGAAATACTATGGAAGATAAAATTGACTATGGCGCTGGTATCTGGCTAGATAAAAAATCAGGCGACAAGGTGCAAAAAGGCCAAGTTATTGCGCGTTTATATGCCGAAGATAAAAAGAAACTTGAAGAAGGCTATAAACTTTTTAGCCAAGCAGTTAAAATTTCTGCCAAAAAACCTGCCCCGAACAAACTGATAAGAGAAATCATAAAGTAAAAAATATATACTCAAAAAGGCCGCTTATTTTTTATAAGCGGCCTTTTTTATTGTAAAAGATAATCCCCCGGCATAAACGGGGGATTAATTACCCAATAAAAGTAAACGGGTTTCATATTTCTATATTATTATTTATTACTATTCTTCTGCAATATATTGCCAATCACCCCAAGATAAGCATTCTGTTCCATTTATTTCCTGACACCATCTTTCCTGAGAATTATTATTCATCTGACTCATCCTAGAATAACTACTACAAACCCCATCTACA
>JAFQAA010000029.1 GCA_017417005.1 Elusimicrobiaceae bacterium
CCAGTAAATCTTTTTAAAACCGCTCATATCGTCAGAGCTTCCCTTATCAACCCACAATAAAAGCACTTGGCTTGCTATTTCTTCCAAATGCGAGCAGTCTTTAATATTTGAAGTTTCCGGCTCACTTTGTGTCTTTAAACTATCCCTGTTTAAATGGCAAACCAAAACGCCAAGCGCATTATGCTCAATTAGAGCATCTTTCAAATCGTCGGCATATTCGGCAATTCTATCTGTTTTATTATCAAAACCTTTTGGTAGCTTTGCGCCGGAAAGATTATCAAGCACAACAATATCGGGTTTAACTCTTTCCATTTCCGCCCTTATATCTGCACTTGTCGGGTGCGAAATTGTAGAAAAAATAAGTTTCTCTTTATAGTTTTCTGTAAAATCTTTAAGAAAGTCCATTATTTTTCCAAAATCTTTTAAATCTACTTTATGGAATTTCAAAGCCACATAAGGCACCTTGCTATACATAGCCACTTGCCGCCTAAAATATTGCTCCGGGCTCATTTCAGTTGTATAAATAAGGCACTTGCGGCCGTCCTCTAAAAATTTTCTTAAAAGATTTATACAAACAACACTCTTTCCCACCTGCTCGCGCGCCGCTAAAACAAACAAGTCCCCTCTTGCCGGCGCACTGCCGCGGTCAATAGAACTAAAGCCCGTCTTAATAATATCAATAGGGTTATCCATTTCATAAAGAAAGCGCCCGGCCACTTCGTCCACGCGTAAAGCGTTTGAATTTTCCAAAATACTAATTTCCCTTTGCGCGGCCGATACTTTTTTAAGCAAAACCTCCGTGTCATTATCTTTTTTAAAACTTTCCACAGCTTTTATTTGTTCTCGGCAAAAAAAGCCTTTTTTTATCTCGGCAATGTAATACCTCAAATGATCTTTAACATAACCTAAGTCCATTAAATGTGAAAGGTAAGCCTCCGCGCCTATTTCGCCAATTTTCTTTTGTGCTTTAGCTTCTTCCACAAGCAAAATCAAATCAAGCGTTTTAGTTCGCGCATAAGCAGCGCAGCATAGTTTCCAAATAGTCTTTAATTTAGCATTAGAAAAATAACTCTCGTCTAAATTTGCCGCCACCTGCTTAAACAGATCCCCGTGCACAATTATTGTTCCAAGTAAGGCTTCTTCGTGTCCGGTAGTGTTTATTATCATTTTCTACCTCCAAAAAGACTATCAATAAATTTTTTGCGTTTTTCTTCGGTGCGGGCAATTTCTTCTTTTTTTGCCTTTTCCATAAAGCGCTCCGCAGTTTCTTTTTTTAACTCAAAAACATCCTGCCACTCGTGGTCTTTGCTTTGCTCGCAAATCATTTTTGCAAGATAGACATTTGCGCCGGCAAGATTTTTCAAGCGGTTTATCAGTCTATCAAGTCCTCTTTGCGTTTTAATCGGCTTTTTTAAGTCTTTTTTTCGGTAGTTAAAGAAGTCTATAACAATTTCTTTTAAAACCCCTGCGCCCTCAAAATAAGGAAAACTCGGTTTTTCCTGTTTAAACAATAAATTTTCTTCATTACGCGTGGGCGCACAAATGTTCTTGGTAGTTTTTATTTTATTATTAGTTTGATTTGTTAAGTTATAGTTAATAGGGGGTTTATTAAGGGGGAAAGAAGAAGTATTTTGCAGAGCACTATTATTTTTAGCGTTCAAATTTTCATAGGAATTGCGCCCGGCCGCCCCAATACAAACGGCTTTTTCCGGCGCGTTTTTTAATTGTCTAAAATTTAGACTTTTTGGCTGCTCTAATTGTCTAAAATTTAGATAATTTGCGATGAAAATTTTTAGTTTTCCGTTCTTTCCCAGCGTTCTTTGAGTTTTTACAAAACCCCCTTTTTCAAGTCCGTTTAAGAACTTCAAAGCAGACATCCGGCTCACTTTCAAAAGTTCCGGCAATACAAGACTGGTAGTTTCCAAAAGCCCTTTCTTTGCGTTCTTTTGGAGCAAATAAAGTGTGCCGATTTCGCAGACACTCAAGTTTTCAATATTCATAAACACCTCTTTTTAGCAATACATATCACTTAAAATTCGTTTTTCAGACGAAAGCAATTTTTTATTTTCATTTTTTTATTTTTTTGGCTATAACTATTTTATTATTGCCATTTCAAACAAGATCTTAATTAAACTTTTTCATATAAACTCCTTTTTCTTCTTTCCTTACCCCTCCCATTAAAAGGAGGGGTAAGGCTGGTTTTCCTTAGTTGCACTTTTGGAGGAAGTGCAGTTTCTCTTGGCTTAAATCTTCCGGGCGGGACTGAGCTATAATTAAGAGGCATTATTTGCCAATCTGCCGCCCGTTTGCCGTTTCCGGCAAATCTTTCGGGGTGGGAGCATTAGAATAATGTTAGAAAAGGGCCATTACTCTTAAGTGCCCACTTTTTATTGCCACCCCGTTGCCTTTCGGCAAATCTTATCCTACTTCCTCTAAATCAAAATCAGCGCATTTTCTGCACTCTTGCGGGTTAGGCCGTTTATCTTTCAAAGCGCATATATCGCCTCCGCGGCCAAGCCCACCGCCAAAAATACAAACATTAAAATTCCCTTTTACAACACTTCGCATACACTTACTCCGTATTTACCAAGCTGTTTTTGCACGGCCATACAGGTAAAAGGGTTATCGTCAAAGAACATAATACTATTCCATGTCGCTATAATTTGCTTAAGCATAGCCACTTTTAAAACTTGGCATTTATCCGTATTTCCAATAGGCCGCATAAACAATTCATATTCAACATTTACGCCGTTTTCAAGCAGCCATTTATTTGTTCTTCCGCGCAAATTTTCCGTGCGGGAAGTTAAAAAACAAACAGCGCCAAGTTTATTTACAAGATTTATAAAGTTTTTTCTTGCCGGCAGACTTGGAACAGCCTTTTCAAATTCCGCGCGTTCTTCCGGTTTTGTGCAGTCCAATTTTTGTATGCTTGTTTTATCAGCTAACACGCCGTCAATATCAAAGCAATAAATCATTTTTTCCCTCCTCTAAAAATAGGGCCCCAGTAGTTGCAATATTTATTCGTAAGTTCCCCTAGTAAATCTTCTAAACCTTGCGTTATTCTTGCAAGCCAGTCAAAAAATACAACCATCACATGGCTGAGGCACCAACTCAATATTATGGGCAACAAAAGAACCAAAATAAAACATCTAACAACAAACCTTACAATACTTTTCATAACACCTCCATTTTTTAAAAAACAAAAAGATCCGGTTAATTATCCCCCTTGACATCCGCTATCCTTATAACTCCATGGCGGATCAGCGTAAATAATTTGATACTTTTTCATTTTTTACCTCTGCTATACCATACAAATATTTTTCTAAACGCCCATGTAAATCTTCATAAATTTTCCCTGCCTCTTTATCGTATAACTCTTGCTTTTTCAACAAAACTAACCCATGCTCGCGCAAAATTTTTTCTACAACATTAGAACGAGAAGATATAACTATTAGATCCCCGCCATACCAAGGCAAAGAATATATTTTAAATGAATTTATCTCTATACCCTCTTTCTCATAAATATCTTCTAAACAACTATTCAACAAAAACAATTCCTTTCTAACAGGGTCTTTTAATTGTCTAAAATATCCGTTATGTTTATTTAAAAATTCCTCTTGATCCATTTTTATAAACACACTTTCCCCATAGGGCCAAAAAAAGCCATAATAAAAAAAGCGCTCGTTTATTATTTCCGGATCCAATATCCCTTTTTTATTTAAAAAATCTTGCAAAGTCATATTGTTGGCGGCCAAAAGTCTTTGTAAAATCTTTTTAGCGTTTTCTTTTTCGCCACCAACCCCTCTTTGGCTTAAATTATAAACCCTTATTAACCTATCTTTTAAATTCATTTTTTTCCTCTGTGTTTTGTAAAAAAGGATAAAGTCTTATTAAGTTATTATCAGCCTTATAAAACCGCTTAAGTTTTTCATCGGATATTTCCTTATATCCCCCCGTCGTTTTACAAATAATCGCCATTTCCCACGGCATAACAGGCATTCCGATTTGAAAGCCTGCGCGGATATGAGAAACACAAGAATTAAGATTTTCACATAATTAGCATTTGTTTTCCATTTAAAACCTCATTTAAGCAAATAATGCTTGTAATAAATACAAGGAGCCTCTCTGTCCCTAATATCCACGGGTTTTGGCAAAGCCCCGCAGAGATTATCAGCATACCTACTTTTCAAAAAATACTTACAATTTTCACAACTCGCCTTAACCGCCATAATTATTTAGCCCCTCTTAATTAAAAATAAGCAACTAATAATTAAAACAAAAATTAGTAATAAGAAAGAAAGCCAAATAGGACTTAATATCCACCACCAAGACCAACTTATAACACCACATAATTTTAGGACTATAAACACTATTGTTAATAAACCTATAAAACCAATTCCACTACTATTTGTATTATTATTCATAATTATTTAACCTCTCTAATCTTTTCCCACTCGGTAATTACTTCTCCAATCCAATGTAAACCAAGCAACACGCCTGTTCTTTTTTTTATACATTGAGCGATTTTGATTTTTTCCTCTATCGTAGGTTTCATTATTTACACTCCTCCAACGGGCAAAGCTCAAATCTTTTATCTGTGCAATAATAATAAGGGAAATTTATTTTACTTAAATAACACTCTATTCTTTCGCCGGACGAAAACCGATCGCCAAAACAACATTTAACACAACTCTTTGGCATTTCCATATTTTTTATTATTACTGACATTTCTTAACTCCTTTTGTTCCAAGCGGATATTGCTTCTTGCTTATCTTTTGTATGGATATTAAATGTTATTCCACAACTACAAGAAATTGTTGCTATCCAAACAGCAGGCGTTCCAAAAGGCGTTGGCCTTAAAAAATAAATATCTCTATTTCCACATTTAGGGCAAGGTTTTAATTTGCTAGACATTTTACTACCTCCCGTAAAATTTTTAAAATCTCATATAATCTTAAATTTATGCTAAAAAGCATAAGCCATATTGCATACATCATTAAATTGTTGCCCATTATCTTTTCCCCTTTACCGCTTCCCAGCCCATAATAATAGCAAGCGCTAAAAGCAAAACTTCGCTATTTTTAAAAACCTTTAAATATGTTTTTTGATAGTCAGGCAGATTATTAATAACCTTGATAACCTTGTCATATTCCGGCACAATATCAGCCATACTCACTTCTTTTTTCCTATTTTTCTTCTTTAACGGCATTTTCTTTGCTCCTTTTATGTTTTTCTATAAAAGCCAAATATTCTACACAAGCAGCACGGCCCATTTTAAAAAGCAATAATCTAACATCGCTAGGAACCATTATAAAAGGAAAGCCGGGGCTAAAAAAGGGCAACTCGTGATAATAATAAATAGCTTCGGCAATTTTATGCGAAAATTTAATAATTTCTGTATTGCTCCAACTCCATTTTTCTTTTTTTCTATTTTTCGCCATATCTTCCTCCAAAATTTTTGCCCGGGAAGAAAAAACTTTAAACTTCCCGGGCTGGTGTTTATACCAAGGGGATATTCTCAATTTGTGCTCTCATTTCAAGCACAAAAAGATATTCGCCCATGGCTTTTGCCTGTCTTTTAAGTAAATCTAAACCGCAATTCGGTTTAAAATCGCAAGTTCCGGCTTCAATTTTTACAATAATATTATGAAGCTTGGTATATCTTGCTTTTACTTCGTGATATTCTATGCGAAAGCGGTTCTTCCAATCCGGCCGATCCGGTTGACCACAACGCAATTGAGCTTCTTCGCAAGTGTTTGCCACTTCTTTTTTATCGTTCATTTTTCCTCCCTCTGCCAATATAGACAAGTTTATCCCGTGCCAAAAGCCCTCGTTAAACCCGTCAAGCGTTTCTTCACGCAGTTTATTAGCATATTCTTCTTCTTTTAAAACTACATAACCGCACAATTTCATATACTCTCCTTAATCAGTTTTTCAATTTCTTCCGGGCTTTCCTTAACACTTATCGTGTATAAATTTATTTCCGTTTCCTGCTGAAAATACGCCCGTCTAAAACTTTCTATCTTATCGGCCGGCACTTTTATTTTTTTACCGCACCCGGCCAAAGTTAGTTTAATTACAACCATTACTTAAACCCTCTTGAAATTTTGTTTTTGCTTTTAAAAAACGTGTGCAAACGGCCATAATATCCAAAACCTCGTTTTCCGCCTTGTTAAAATCTTTATCGTTTATCGCTTGAGCAAACTCCCCGAACTCTTCCCCAAGAACACTTACCGCTTGTTCCGGTGTATTAACAAACCCCGGATGTTTTTTCTCGGCGCAAGCTACCGCAGAAACCAAGGATATAACAACACAAGCATCTTCTATATCCAAACTTAATTCAACCTTTTTCATTTTATTTTCCCCTTTATTTAATTTTTGCCAAGCAAATAGTTATTGCGGCCGAAAGAAAGGCAAAAGCAACCTGCCTGTTTCCCGGTTCACACTTCTCATATTTCTTATTTACTTC
>JAFQAA010000030.1 GCA_017417005.1 Elusimicrobiaceae bacterium
ATCTATTGCTATTAAAAGTTCCATCAAGTTTTCGTTTACAGGGGTGCAAGTGGGCTGGATAATATAACAATCAGCGCCGCGCACGCTTTCCAAAACTTGAACATCCACTTCGCCATCGGCAAAGTGTTCAACTTTAATATCACCCAATTTAATTTTTAAGTGCTTTGCGATTTTTTCTGCCAAAGGGCGGTTGGCATTGCAAGTAAAAACTTTTAAATCGCGGGAACACTGGCAACGAATCATTTATTTTTTTCCTTTTCTGTCTAAATTTACCTGTCTGTTGCGCGCTATTGCTAAAACGCCTTCAGGTATATCTTGCGTTATGGTGGATCCGGCTGCAATTTTTGCATTATCGGCCACCTTAACGGGTGCTACAAAATTGGTATTTGAACCGACAAAAACATTATCCCCTATAATAGTTTGATGTTTGTTTTTGCCGTCATAGTTGCAAGTGATTGACCCCGCACCGACATTAACATTTTTACCCATTTGGCAATCGCCAATATAAGTTAAATGCGGCACTTTGGAGCCTTCCCCTATAACAGAGTTTTTAATTTCAATAAAATTGCCTGTTTTTACTTTTTCTTTTAAAACGCTTTTCGGTCTTAAATGGGCATAAGGCCCGATTTGGCAGTTTGCGCCAAGTTGGGAATCTTCCACATAAGAGCCACTTTTTATGTGGCAATTATCTGAAATTGTGCTATTTGTTATCCAGCAGGAAGGCTCTACTATACAATTTTGGCCGATAGTAGTGTTGCCTTCAATAAAAGTATTGGGATAAATTACGCTATCTTGCCCGATTTTTGCTTGAGCACAGATATAAGTGGCACTGGGGTTTATTATAATTACGCCGTTTTCAAGATGTTTTTTGTTAATGCGCTCTTGCATTAAGGCTTGGGCCTGGGCCAGTTGTGCTTTAGAGTTAATACCCATAGCGCAAATATAATCTTGCTCGCTTAAAACTTCGGTTTTATCAAACATAGCAAGAGTATCGGTTAAATAATATTCCTGTTTTGGCCCTTGCGGTGTTAATTTACCCAAGGCTTTTGTTAAGGGGGCTACTTCAAAAATATATATGCCGGAATTAACTTCTTTAATAGCGGAGGTTTTTTCGTCCGTATGGGCCTGTTCTACAATTTCTTTAAAAAGGCCTTTTTCGTTTTTAACTATACGGCCATAGCCAAAAGGGTTTGGCTGAATAACGCTTAAAACACTGCAAGAGGCTTGTTTGGTTTTATGAAATTTAATAAGTTTTTTTAGAACTTCTGCCGTAATTAAAGGAGCATCGCCCGCTAAAATTAAAACTTGATCGTATTTTTTAATAGATGGTAAACTATCTTTAACCGCTGTGCCACTGCCGGTTAAGTTTTTTTGCACCATAAATTCAACAGGTGTTTTAATACCCCAAGCAGAAAGATTTTCTTTTATAGTTTCCTTAACAAAAGCAGACTTATGCCCGGTCAAAATACCGATAGCTGCCGGTTTAAGTAAAGAAACTTCTCTTAAAATATGGGAAATAAGCGGTGCGCCGCAAACTTTATGCAGCACCTTTGGAAGAGCGGATTTCATTCTGGTTCCTTGCCCGCCTGCAAGTATTAGAACACAGAGATTTTTTTTGGCTACCATTTTTTATTAACTCTTGCCGTAGAATCTTACTACTAAATATATTATAACAAATTTATTACTTTTTTGCTTTCTGCTGAAGGGAATATGTTAGTTTCCTCTCATTAAAAGCATTTTCTTGCTCTTTTAAAGGAGCATCAAAATGTCTGTTTAAATTTTGCAAAACTTTATATTTTTTACCCTCTCCGTTAAAAGAGCTTTTAATACTTTCCCAATGGGAGTTTTCGCCTTGTTTAAAAACGACATAGCCACAAAAAGAGTGAAAGGTCTTTTCTTTTCCCATCCCCATATACAAAAGCGCAACAATTCCATCAGCATCATCACAGGTCAAATATTTTGAATTAACTAAAAATGTTTCTGTGGTATTAAAACCGAGTTTAGAATCGTTTAAATCTTGATTATATAAGACATCTCCTAAAGAAAGAGCGTGGCCAAATTCATGTAGTAAAGTAGCAACTATGTGCGGAGAATCAGCAGAAATAACAATGTTCTTTTCCGGCACATTTTCTTTTTGGCAAGAGCCCAAAGTATCACTTGCAGGGAAACATTCCTTCTGCGAACAAAAAGATATTCTTAAAATCGGCCTTTTTAAAGAAAAATTATAGCCCTTTTTTTGTGTAAGAAAATTTTTTGTTTCTTTAAAATCAAAAGGAGAACCGCAATTTTGTAAAAACATTTTGTTTTTGCGCTCTAAAATAGGCAAAATTTCTTTAAAAGTTTCGTCAAAATTAGGATAAACATTGCGGTAAGATAAAACATTATCAAACCACATTTGAAAAGTTTTTTCTATATCGGGAATAACCTGCGTTTGAGTGCCATCAATACAATAACTTATACGCCCTTTTGGTTGGATAAGTTCTTTTAAAATAAGATTAGCAGAAATATTCCCTTTCAAAATAGCCCAATTTTCCGCGCAAAAACCGGGTAAAGTTAAAAAAATAAGGCTAGATAAAACTAAAAATTTCCTCATAATTATATTTTAGGAAATTGGGAAATACCCCACAAGGAACAAAAGACCTATTTTAAAATAGGTCCAAAGGCCTCTTCGCCTTTAACTTCTTCTACAAGAACATTAAATAAACCTTGCGGTTTTTTGTCGGTTTTTATTAAAACGCGTTGGAAGTTTGAAGCAGTTGCACGAAGATAAGAATCTTGGAAATCTTCACCTATCACTTGTAAAATTTGGCCTTTTAATGTGGCGGCGGCATTTGCACGCAATTCTTTATCAAGTGCGTGTAAAATTAAACTTCTTTCTTTGATTATCTGTGGTGCAAGTTGCGCTATTTTGGCAGCAGGCGTTCCCTCGCGCGCGCTATAACTAAAAACATGAAGACCGGCAAATTTTGCTTTTTTTAGAAACTCGGCACTTATTTTGAAATCTTCTTCTGTTTCCGTCGGAAAACCGGCAATAATATCGGTATAAACAAATAAATCTTTTATTTTTGTTCTTATATAATTTAACCGCGCCAAAAATTCTTCTGATGTATAATGGCGGCGCATATCTTTTAAAACTTTTGTTGAGCCGCTTTGAAGTGGCAAATGCAAATAAGAGCAAAACTTTTCCCCCGCTTTGCTTAAAACATCAATTAAATCATCACTAATTGTGTTTAATTCTATTGAGGAAAAACGCACGCGAAAATTGCCGGGCAAAGCAAAAATTTCCGAACATAAATCCGCCAGATTTGCCTTTGTTTTAGGACAAGAATAATTGCCAATATTTATGCCTGTTAAAACAATTTCGCTATAATTATTTGCAAGTAAATTTTTTATTTCACTAAGCACAATTTCTTTTGGTTTTGAAGTTTTTATCGGTCTTGTATAAGGCACAATGCAATAGGAACAAGAGCAGTCGCAACCATCTTGTATTTTAATAAAAGCGCGGCTGTGCCCGGCGTGTTCTTTTACAGACCAATCAATTTCTTTATTAAAAAGTGCTTTGGAAAGATCTTCTTTAAAATAAATTTTTAAAGTGGGGTATTTTTGTAAAAGATAATCTTTTTTAACTCTTGCAAAACAACCGCTTACAACTATTTGGGCAGAAGGGTTTTGCTTTAAAAGCGTGCGGATAAATTTTTCGGCCTCTTTATCGGCATTACTTGTGACGGAGCAGGTATTTATAAAACACAAAGAGGCATCTTTAAAATCTTGGGTTATTTCGTAGCCTTGGTTTAAAAATTCTTCTAAAAGGGCTTCGCTTTCCACCTGATTTACGCGACAGCCGTAAGTTTTAATAAAAATCTTCATTGCATGGCACCCCAGACGGCAGCAAAAGCGGCACTTTGCGCGCGCAAAATAAAATCACCAAGACTAACAGAAATAATTTTGTTTTGTTTGGCAAGAGTAATTTCCTCGGGCGCGTATCCCCCCTCAGGGCCAATAAAAATTGTTAGGTTTTGGGGGTTTAGTTTGCTAATTTGTTCTAAGATTGGTAAAGTGTGCTCATCTTCATAGCAAATTAAGGCCGGTTCTTTTATTGCTTTAACGGCATCAGCAAAGTTTTGCGGCTCAAGTATTTGTGGTAAATAGGGCGTGCCACATTGTTTTGCGGCCGATAAAATTATTTGTTCCCAGCGTTCTTGCTTGGTTTGCCATTTTTTAATTAAATCTTTTTCGCACCTTTTGGAAATTATGGGTTTTATAGCAAAAACACCTGCCTGCGTGCAAAGGTTTAAAAGTTCCTCTGTTGCAGGGCGAGATATGACGGAAAAACATAAAGTTATTTTGCGTTTTGGAGTGAAAGGTTTTAGAGTCTTTAAAATACTTCCGCTTGCAGATTTATCTGTAAGGGTTTCAATTTTGCCAAGCCAAAGCCCGCCCTTGCCGTCAAATAAATTGATAGTATCGCCAACTTTAAAGCGGACGACTTTTAAATGGCTTGCTTCTTCTTGGTCCAAAACCCAAGTATTATTATTAACTTTTGCTATAAACTGCATACTTATATTTTACTTTTTTATAAGAGAGTTTTATAGAGAAAATTACCCCCGTATATTTTTTGATATACGGGGGTTCTTTTTTACTTAAACAACTAGGTTGCGATAAAAACCTATTTTGTTAATTCTTCTTCTGTGCGTTCTTCCTCTTTGACGACAGGGGCAACACGGGCGATTTTGTCTTTTTCTTCAAGTTTGACTAGACGCACGCCTTGTGCGTTTCTGCCGACAGAGCGGATTTCTTCGCATCTGATTCTGATAGCCATACCTTTTTCGGTAATAACCATTAAATCTTTAGATTCGTCAACAAGTTTAATACCTACCACTTGGCCGTTGCGTTCGGTCGTTTTAATGGTAATAACGCCGCTGCCGCCGCGGTTTTGGGTGCGGTATTCGCTAAACTCGGTGCGTTTGCCGTATCCGTTTTCGCAGACGGAAAGGACATCGGGTTGGGCGCCTTCTCTAGGTGCTTGTTCCATACCAACGACACTATCGCCTGAAGCAAGGCGGATACCTCGGACACCTTTAGCTGTTCTACCCATAGCGCGAACTTGGGTTTCGTCAAATCTAATAGATTTACCTTGTTTGGTGGCAATTAAGATATCGCTGTTGCCATGGGTTTCTTGAACGGAGATTAAGATATCGCCTTCTTCTAGACCAATAGCAATAATGCCTGTTCTTCTGATGTGGGCAAATTCGCTTAGTTCAACTCTCTTAATTGTGCCCATGCGGGTGCACATTGTAAGGTAAGTTTCGCCGCTGTTTTGTGGGTCAAAGTTTCTAAATGCAACGGCGGAGGTTACCTTTTCTTCGCCGGAAATTTGCAAGAGATTGACTATTGCTTTACCTTTGCTTTGGCGGTTGCCTTCCGGTATTTCAAAAGCCTTTAAGGCAAACACTCTGCCGCGGGTTGTAAACATTAAGATTGTAGAGTGGCTGGAAGTTACAAATAAGTGTTCAATAAAGTCTTCTTCTTTGGTTCTTCCGCCGATAATGCCTTTACCGCCGCGGTTTTGTGATTTATAAGTATCAAGCGGAATGCGTTTTGCATAACCATCGTTTGATAAAGTAATAACCACATCTTCTTCTTCAATTAAATCTTCAATAGAGAAGTCTGTTAACTCATTGGCAATTTCGGTTTTTCTTTCATCGCCGTATTTATTAATAACTTCGGCTAATTCTTCAACGATGATATCCAAAATTCTCTGTGGGTTAGCCAAAATATCCTGCAAGTCCTTAATTGCTTGGGCAAGTTCTTTTTGTTCTTGCTCAATAGCAATAGCGCTAAGTTGGGTAAGTTGATGTAAGCGCATATCTAAAATTGCTTGGGTTTGGGCTTCGCTTAATTTAAAGCGGTTCATTAAAGCAATTTTAGCAGCCGGAGCATCTTTAGAACCGCGGATAATTGCCACAACTTCATCCATATTTGCAATAGCAACAAGTAAGCCGTCTAAAATATGGGCGCGTTTAAGGGCTTTATTTAAGTCAAAGCGGGTTCTGTTGGTGATAACTTCCTGGCGGTGATGGATATACTGGCGCATAACTTCTTTTACGCTTAAAATGCGCGGTTTGCCATCAACAATAGCAAGCATATTGACGCCAAAAGAAGTTTGCAGTTGCGTATGCTTAAATAATTGGTTTAAAACTACTTGGCCGGTTGCATCTCTCTTTAATTCAATAACAAGGCGCATACCTCTTCTGTCAGATTCATCGCGGATGTCGGAAATTTCGGTAATCTTTTTATCTTTAACAAGGCCGGCAATAGTTTCAATTAAAGAGGTTTTATTGACTTGGTAAGGAATTTCGGTAATAATAATTGCTTCCCTGCCGCCTTTCATTTCCTCAATTTCGGCTTTGGCTTGGATGCGCACAGAGCCGCGGCCTGTTTCAAAATAATCATAAATACCTTTTGTTCCGCGGATAATGCCACCCGTCGGGAAATCCGGGCCTTTTACAATTTGCATCATTTCTTTTGTGGTAATTGCCGGGTTTTTAATTAAGGCAATAATACCATTACAGACTTCTGCTAAATTGTGGGTTGGAATATTTGTTGCCATACCTACCGCAATACCGCTTGAGCCGTTAACTAAAAGTTGCGGTATTTTTGCGGGCAAAACTGCCGGTTCCATTAAAGAGCCGTCATAGTTAGGCACAAATTTAACGGTATCTTTATCTAAATCGTTTAATAACTCATCTGCTATTGCTTGAAGGCGGACTTCAGTATAACGCATAGCAGCCGGGCTATCGCCGTCAATAGAACCGAAGTTCCCCTGTCCGTTGACAAGGGTGTTTCTCATAGAGAAAGTTTGAGCCATACGCACTAAAGCATCATAAACGGAAGTATCGCCGTGCGGGTGATATTTACCAAGCACATCACCGACTACACGGGCAGATTTCTTGAAGGGTTTATTATATTTTAAACCCATTTCCTGCATAGCATATAAGATTCTTCTATGAACAGGCTTTAAGCCGTCGCGCACATCAGGCAAAGCACGGCCAATAATAACACTCATAGCATAATCTATGTAGGAGTTTTTCATCTCCGTGCCGATATCTCTTTCTTTAATATTGCCAAATAAATCAGTTGTTTTTTGTTCTTCCATAAAATCCTCTTATAAACTAAATATCTAAGTTTCTTACTTCTAAGGCGTGGGATTCAATAAAGGCCCTTCTGGGTTCAACTTTATCGCCCATAAGCATTGTAAAAACTTTTTCCACATCGGCGCCGTCTTGAATAGACACGCGCAAAAGTTTGCGTTTAGCCGGGTCCATAGTGGTTTCCCAAAGTTGTTCGGGGTTCATTTCACCAAGACCTTTGTAGCGCTGTATGGTTGCACCTTGTGCACCGGCATCTTTAACAACTTTTAAGAATTCTTGTAAGCTGTAAACTAAAATATCTTTTTTGCCGTCATTAACGCTGAAAAGCGGATTTGTTCTTTTCTTTTCATCGCTAATGTGCGGGAATTGTTGCATTGTATAACCATAAGGCGCAAGTTTTGTATCAATGGCAAGAAGTTTGCCAAATTCCCTTAAAGTTTGATAATCGGGTTTTATCATTTCTTCGTCTATTTCGTTTTCCGGTGAGCCTGCAGCAAGCAGTTCTTCGCGTTTTTCGTTTACATAGTTTGTTTCGTATTCTTTGTAGTCTTGCTCGCTGTAAAAATATTTATAGCCGCCACTTTCAAGAGGTATTCTGTAAAGCGGCAATTGGCCTTGCGCTTTGAAATCATAGAAATCTTTAATACCAAGTGATTTTAACTCCAGTTTAAAGGTTGCCTCCTGGGCTTCTTTTAAAATATTAAGCAAATCAGTTAATTCTGTTGTGGAAAGTTCTTTACCTTCTTTTGTTTTTGCTTTTACAGAATTAAGCGCTTCTTTAAAGAGCCAAGCTTGCATTTGCTCTTCTGTTTGCATATACTCTTCGGCCTTACCTTTTTTGATTTTGTATAAAGGCGGCTGGGCGATATAAATATTGCCGTTTTCAATAAGTGGTTTTAACTGCCTATAAAAGAAAGTTAAAAGCAAAGTTGTAATGTGCTGGCCGTCAACATCAGCATCAGCCATCAAAACAATTTTATGATAGCGTAATTTTGAAATATCAAAACCGCCTTCCCCCTCGCCGACACCAGTGCCTACGGCAGAAATTAAGGTTCTGATTTCCTCATTAGATAAAATTTTAACCAGTTGGGCTTTTTCAACATTTAAAATTTTACCTCTTAAAGGCAGTATTGCTTGGAAAACTCTATCTCTGCCTTGTTTGGCTGAACCGCCAGCTGATTCACCTTCCACTATGAAAAGCTCACATCTTTCCGGGTTTTTTTCCTGGCAGTCTGCAAGTTTACCCGGCAGGCCACCGCTTTCAAGGGCCCCTTTTCTGCGGGTTAAATCTTTAGCTTTTCTGGCAGCTTCCCTTGCCACAGCAGCTCCGATACACTTTTCGCAAATTGCACGAGCTGTTTTGGGGTTTTCTTCAAAGAAAGTTGAAAGGGTTTCGCCAACTATTGAACGCACAATACCTTCAATTTCGGAGTTGCCGAGTTTGGTTTTTGTCTGGCCTTCAAATTGAGGATGCGGAATTTTGACTGATAAAACAGCCGTTAAACCTTCCCTCATATCATCGCCATTAATATTAAGATCTTTATTTTTAAGAAGGCCGTTATTTTTAATATAGTCATTAACAATTCTTGTTAAAGCAGATCTAAAACCGCTTAAATGCGTACCGCCTTCAATAGTGTTAATATTGTTTACAAAGGAAAAAACATTTTCGCTGTAGCCGTCATTATATTGAATGGCAAAAGAAATATAATTATTATCAATTTCCTTTGTAATATAAATAGGTTCGGGGTTAATATTTTTTTTATTATCGTTTAAGTATTTAACAAATTGGGAAATACCGCCTTCGTATAAAAAGACTTGAGATTTATTTTCCTCTCTTTCATCAGTTAAAGTAATGCGGATACCGGCATTTAAGAAGGCAAGCTCTCTAAGTCTTTTAGCAATAGTATCATAGGAAAAGATATTATCGCCGAAAATCAAATTATCTGCTTTAAAAGTGACCTTTGTGCCGTGTTCTTTAGTATCGCCAACAACTTTAACTTTTTCTTGAGGAATACCGCGTTTATATTGTTGGAAATAGATATGCCCGTCACGGCGGACTTCAACTTCCATCCATTCAGAAAGAGCATTAACGCAGGATACACCCACGCCGTGTAAGCCACCGGAAACTTTATAAGCACCGCTATCAAACTTACCGCCGGCATGTAAAACCGTCATAACAACTTCTAGAGCACTTTTTCCTTTAAGTTTAGGATCTTTAACATTTTTCATCGGGTCCACGGGAATACCGCGGCCGTCATCTGAAATAGAACAAACATTATCTTCTTTTATAGTAACTTCAATATGGGTGGCATTACCTGCCAAAATTTCGTCAACGGAGTTATCTACTACCTCGTAAATTAAGTGATGTAAACCCGGCGCCCCAGTGGAGCCGATATACATAGCAGGGCGTTTGCGCACTGCTTCAAGACCTTCTAAAACTTGTATTTTAGAAGAATCGTAATCTTTTTGTAATTCTGTTTCTGTTGTCATTTATTACTCCTTAAAAATAGAAATCTCTTTTATCCAGGCCCGCTGGAAATGTTTATTTAATTCTTTTATTATTGTTTCCTTATTTAGTAAAAGTTCCTGCCTGGCCGAAACTACTTTAACTTTTACAAAAATCGTGTTTTTTTGCACGGCATAAAGTTGCCAAAATTTAGCTTTTGAACCAAGGGTTTTATTCCAAATATTTTCCAGTAAAACAAGCCTGTTTATCTGAGAACTAAAACGATTAAAGCTGTTTTTAAGTTCACTTGGTTCATGCCAAACTTCAGGCGGTTTTTGCCCTAACTTCATGCCCGCACCGGCATTATTACATATTTATATTGTGTTTTTCCTTCTTCTTCCACCAAAACTGGTTGAGCAGCATTGTTAAAGGAAAATACTGCTTTACCAGAAATTAACTTTAAAACATCAATTAAATATTCCGGATTAAAAGAAGTTGAAAAATCTTCTTTATCATAATCAATTTTTAATTCCTCTGAAAAATCCATTTTTGCGGAAGTTGAAGTAATTTTTATTTTATTTTCACTTAAAGAATATTTAACCGTTCCCCCTAAATCGCCAGCGCATAATGCCGCGCGTTTTGTGGAAGATAAAAGTTCCCCTACCTCTAAAGATAAAGAAAATTCTTTTTTGGAAGGTATAACTTGTTCATAACTGGGGAAATTACCCTCAATTAAACGAGAGATAAAAATTGTTTCTTTAAAACTAAAGCTAACTTGGTTTTTAGAAACATTTACATCTATAAAATCATCCTCTGTCGGTTTATTAATACCAAGCAATTTAACAAGTTCATTTAAAATTTTACTTGGTATAATAACCCTAAAATCTTTAACCCCTTGTAAAGCGGTGTTTGTAGATAAAGCAAGGCGTCTGCCATCTGTTGCCACAACTTCAAATTTTTCCGGTGTGGAAACCCAAAGTAAGCCGTTTAAAACATATCTTGTTTCCTGGGTAGAAGCGGAAAAAATTGTGTGTTCTATAATATCTTTTAAATCTTTACATTTAAGGGTAAAAGTTTCCTCTTTTTCTATTGAGGGAATAATAGGATATTCTTCTTTTGGGGTTCCAATAACCCAAAATTTACTTCTGCCGCTTTTAATATGAAGTTTATTTTCTTCATCTGTTTCTAAACTAATTTCTTTACCAGAAGGCAGATTTTTTAAAATATCAGAAAACTCTTTTAAAGGTATAGTAATAGCACCTTCTTCTATAACTTCGGCATTAATATTATGTATTGTTGCCATTTCCATATCAGTTCTGGTAAGTTTAACTTTACCGGAAGAGGCTTCCATAAGAAAATTATAAAGTATAGGTAAAGTTGCTCTACCTGATACACCTGAAATAATTTGGATACCTTCCAAAAAACTTTCTTTAGTAATATTTATTTTCATATTATTATCCTTATTATTATATTTTGTTAATTGTGTTAATTTTGTTGATACAGCTATACAAATTTTATATTTGTTATGTTTATAACTTTACACATTTTATTAACATTATTAACATTGTAAAGCATTTTTTTGTTTTGTTAATTGTTATCAACAGATTTAACATCACTTATCAACTGGTTGATAACAGGAACAAAAAACGGGTTATTTTCAATTTCCTCTTTAACTTTTTGTTTAGCGTGTAAGATAGTTGTATGATCTCTGTTAAATTCTCTGCCTATTTCTGTAACAGGTAGGGTTGTAAGTTCGCTTGCTATATACATAGCCACTTGGCGTGGCCAGGCAATAGAATTGCTTTTCTTTTTAGAGTTAATATCTTCAACGCTAACTTTAAAATATTTACAAACTACTTTTTTGATTTGACTAATACTTATACTATACTTTTCCTGTTCGGAAGTTATAATATCTGCTAAAACTTCTTTTGCTATAGAGACAGAAGCCTGCACCCCATGAATACTGCAATAAGTTGTAAGTCTAAATAAACAGCCTTCAAGTTCTCTAATATTTGCCTGAACGCCGCTTGCAATAAAAGCTAAAACATCATCACCTATATCAAAGTGATTAAAATCTCTTTTTTGTCTTAAAATAGCAAGGCGGGTTTCAAGATCGGGCCTTTTAATTTCGGTAACTAAACAACTAAGTAAACGCGAAGCAAGACGCTCGCTTAAACCAAGCTGGTTAGGTGTTCTATCAGATGTTAAAACAATCTGTTTTTTATTATCAAATAAACTATTAAAGGTATAGAAAAATTCCTGTTCGGAACTTTCTTTACCAACTACAAATTGTATATCGTCAAGTAAAAGACAATCTAAATGACGATACTTTTTTCTAAAAGCATCTGCTTTTTTATTTTGCAGAGATTCTATATATTCAGAGACAAAACCTTCCCCGGACATATATAAAACTTTAGCATAAGGATTATCTTTTAAAACTTGATTTCCTATAGCGTGTAAAAGATGGGTTTTGCCAAGACCCGGTGCACTAAAAATAACAAAAGGGTTATTTACTCTATCTCCTAATTTTTTTGCGACTGCTCTAGCCGCATTATAAGCAAACCTATTTGAAGGCCCTTCAATAAAACCATCAAAAGTAAAATAGGAATTTAAGTGGCTTTCAAAAGTATTTATTACTTTTGGTTTTTCTTCGTAAGTTTCAGGTTCAATAAATTTGGGAATAGCTGGTTTAACTAAAACAGGCACACTATATTCTAAAGTTAAAGGTTCATTTATTAATTGGTTTAAACCTTGTAAAATTTGTGTTTCGTATCTTTCTTTTATTTTTCGGAGCCAAACCTCATTTGGTAATTCTATTTTAAAAATACCATTATCAAAAGAAAGTGGCTTCATGGGTTTTATCCACATTTCACAAATATCTTTACTAAGTTTATTTTCCAGAAAAATTAAGAGATTTGCCCAAATTTCGTTTATATTAAAGTTTTCCACCGCAGCACCTTAACCCTGCTTAAAAAATAAAAAATGTTTTATATGTAAATTTTAGCAGTTTTGCGCTAAAATAGCAAGAAAATAAACTCCTTGCTTATTTATTTTAAAAAAAGATGCTTTTAAAAGCAATAACCTATAATGTTTATTTTTTCTTTTTATATGGAAAAATCTATATTTTTTTATATTTTTTGTAAAATAGAGTGTCTTTTTTATATACTATAAATGTATGGAGGAAATTTATGAAATCATTAAAAGGAACTAAAACAGAAAAAAATATTTTAACAGCTTTTGCAGGCGAATCTCAAGCAAGAAACAGATATACTTTCTTTGCCAGTAAAGCTAAAAAAGAAGGTTATGTTCAAATTTCAAGAATATTTGAAGAAACAGCAAATCAAGAAAAAGAGCATGCAAAAAGACTTTTTAAATTTTTAGAAGGCGGCGATGTTGAGATTATGGCTGCTTTCCCTGCCGGCGTTATCGGTAACACAGAAGAAAACCTTTTAGCTTCTGCTAATGGCGAAGATCATGAATGGCAGGAAATGTATCCCGAATTTGCCCAAGTTGCAAACGAAGAAGGCTTTCCTGAAATTGCCGCAGTAATGTTAAATATTGCCGTTGCAGAAAAGCAACACTCAAAAAGATATAAAGCGTTAAGAGATAATATTTTAAATAAAAAGGTTTTCAAAAAAGACCAAAAAATAAGATGGGTTTGTGCAAACTGCGGTTTTGTTCACGAGGGTGATAAAGCCCCTGAAAAATGCCCTGCTTGCGCCCACGAACAAGCTTATTTTGAAGTTTTGGCGGAAAACTGGTAATTATTTAGTCAAAATATAACTAGGGGGTAGTTATACTTGGCTTATAAAAGGGACTAAAAACCCTGGGTAGTTATCTAATAATGTGTCCCCCAATAAAAAAAGGGACACATTATTTTATATATAACAAGCATAAAAGGAGAAAAGATTATGAAACTAAATGATTTATATAAATGTTCTGTATGTGGTAATGTCGTGGAAATTACCCATGTTGGCGGTGGGGAACTTGTTTGTTGTTCTAAACCAATGCTGGCTCTTGTAGCAAATACAGAAGAAGCTTCTACCGAAAAGCATATTCCTGTTATTGAAAAGACGGAAAAAGGATATTTGATTAAAGTGGGTTCCGTTCCTCATCCTATGGAAGAAAAACATTATATTGAGTTTATTGAAGTTTTCTCCCAAGATGGCAAAGTGGGTCGTAAATATCTAAAACCTGGCGATAAACCCGAAGCGGAGTTTTTATCTACCGGGGTAGAAATTATTAAAGCAAGAATTTATTGTAATATCCACGGCGTGTGGGAGAGTAAATAAGCTATGCAAGCCCTAAAAATAACAGATAAAGTTTACTGGGTAGGTGCTATTGATTGGAATATCAGAGATTTCCATGGCTACACTACAAACGAAGGAACAACTTATAATGCTTTTCTCATAGTAGATGAGAAAATAGTTTTAGTTGACAGCGTTAAACACGGCTTTTTTGAAGAAATGTCTTCCCGTATAAAAAGCGTTATAGGGGATAAAAAAATTGATATTTTTATTTCAAACCATGCTGAAATGGACCATAGCGGCAGTATTAGGCAAACTATAGCCGAGTTTAAACCAAGCAAAATTTATGCTTCTTTAACCGGGGTTAAAACTTTGCAAGAGCATTTTGGCACAATAGAAAACTTAGAAGGCCTTGCCGATGGCACAGAAGTAAATATCGGCAAAGAAACTTTAGTTTTTATGGATTCAAAAATGCTTCATTGGCCGGAAAGTATGATTTGTTTAATGAAGAACGAAAACTTGCTTTTCTCTAATGATATTTTTGGTATGCACTATGCCTCAAGCAAACATTTTGACGATGAGCTTGCCCAAGATATTTGGTTTAGGGAAGCAAAAAAATATTATGCCAATATCATTTTGCCTTATAGCAATATTGTTAAAGCGTTCTTGGCTAAAGTTAAGGCAAAAGGTATTGAGCCAAAAATTATTTGCCCGGACCACGGCATAATTTGGCGCAAAAATCCGCAGCAAATTATAGATTTATATGCTAAATTTGCCGAGCAAAAAGCCACCAAAAAAGCCCTTGTTATTTATGATACTATGTGGGGCAGCACGGCCAAAATGGCCGCAAGTATTACAGATGGCCTTGCAAGCAAGGGTATAGAAGTTAAGGAATATTCTTTGCGCGCCACAAACAGAAGCGAAGTTGCCACAGAAATTTTAGATAGTGCTGCCTTAATTGTGGGGACACCGGTTTTAAATCAGGAAATGTATCCCTCACTCGGGGATACTTTAACTTATTTAAAAGGGCTTAAAAAAACAAATCTTTTAGGTATGGTTTTTGGTTCTTATGGCTGGAGCCCTATGGCAATTACAAATTTACAAAAATTTGTTGAAACTATGGGTGTTAAAATAGTTAAAGAACCTATAACTAGCAAATTTGTGCCGACAGAAGAAAAACTAAAAGAATGTTTTGAGGCTGGCGTTTTTATGGCAGAGGAAATAAACAAAAATTTATGATAGATACCCGCGCTTTAGCAGATATGTCTTATGGCTTATTTATCATTGGTGCAAGAAAAGGCGAAAAGTTTAATGCTATGATAGCAAACTCCGTCTTTCAGGTGACAGCCGAGCCACCAAAAATTGCCATTGCCTTAAATAAAAACTCTTTGACGCACGATTATATTAAAGCAACAGGCCTTTTTTGCGTGCAGGCAATAGAGCAAGGCGCAGATATGCTCTTTATTGGCAATTTTGGCTTTAGAACAGGCAAAGACTATGATAAATTTGCTAAAGTATCTTATAAGTTAAGCGCGCAAGGTTTGCCTATAGTTTTAGATAATACTTTATCTTGGATGTCGGTAAAAGTGAACCAAGTTATTGACCTTGGCACGCACACAATGTTTATTGGTCTTGTGGAAGATACCCAGGTTATCAAAGAGGGCAAACCTTTAACTTACGATTATTATCAATGCGTTTTACGCGGCAAAACACCGCGCGGTGCAACAACATTTAAAGAAAATAAGGAGAAATAATTATGAAATATGTATGTGAAGTTTGTGGTTATGTTTATGACGAGGCTATTGGTGATCCGGATAATGGAATCCCTGCCGGCACAAAATGGGCTGATGTCAAAGCAGATTGGGTTTGCCCCGTTTGCGGCGTAGATAAAACCCAATTTAAAGAAGAAAATTAATTTTTTCTGTTTTCAGAAGTAAAAAAGAGCGCAGGTTTTATCTCTAAAACTTGCGCTCTTTTATTGTTAGAAAGAAAATTATTTTTTCTTTGTTGCTAAATAACCCATTAAACGATATAAGAGTTTTGAAACATTAAACTCGGTTATATGCTGGCCTTTAATAGGTGCTGTTTCAACAATATCAACGGCGACAATGTTTTTCTTTTGGCAAACAGCTTTAAATAATTTCAATCCGTCATACCAAGTAAAACCGCCCGGTTGCGGGGTGCCGGTGCCCGGCACTACGCTTGGGTCAAAGCCGTCAACATCTATCGTCATATAAACATCGTCGGTTAAATTCTTTAAAACCTGGGGTATTAGTTTATCAATATCCAAGTTTTCGTGCATAAAGAAAGTTTTAACATTACCGGTGTTTACATACTTTTTTTCTTCAAGGCCGACGCTTCTGATACCAACTTGCACCACTTTAACTTTGCGGGAAGCAGGGTATAAGGCGCAAGCGTGGGAGCGCCTGTCGCCGAAATATTCTTCTCTTAAATCGGCATGGGCATCAAAATGTAAAACAGATAATTTTTTGCCGTATTTTTTGATATAAGGGTTAATTAAAGCTTGCGAAATAGAATGTTCCCCCCCCAAATAAAAGGGCAGGGCTGTTTGTTTGTCCATAAAGTTTTGGACATATTTTTCTATTCTCTTAAAAACGGCTTCCTCAGACCCTTTACAATCAATCGGTTTTAAGGTGTGTATGCCTTCTTTATAAGTTTCTGTTTTTGTTTCTTCGTCCCAAAGTTCAATTTGCGGGGAAGCATCAATAATTGCCTTTGGTCCTAATTTTGTGCCTCCGCCGTAAGAGACGGTTCTTTCATAAGGCACAGGTATCACAGCAAAACGGGAAGACTCTAAAGGAGTCTGTCCCGTTTCAACTTCAAGAAAATACTTCGCTTTTGGATGTATCATAAAAGAAGAAAAAACTTACCTCACAAAAACGGCAGCAGCAACAACGGTTGTCCAAACGCCGTCAACACAGATGGCAGATTGGGTAATATTTGTTGTTTTAACAATTTTGCCGCTCATCTTCCAAATTTCTTCTTTTTGATTCCAGGTGGTATTGTTATCAAATTCAATACCAAGGGTGGTAGATAACATCATAGCAGCCAAGTCTTCGGCGTAATCGCCGGCTTTTTGGTCTGCTTCGCCAAAACTATGGTGTTCGGAAATATAGCCGTGGGTGTTTCTATCTTTTGGGATAGCAAGGCCGACGGAGGCGGAAATTAAACGCCTGTTTTCATTGCTGGTATTGCGGCTGATAACGCAGTGCAATATTTGACCGGGATGTAATTTTTCAAGCCCTTTATTTACGGTTACAACCTTGCAGCGCGGCGGGAATATGCTTGATACCGGCACTAGATTGAATTTTGCAATTTTAGCATCTCTGAGGGCTTCCTCAAAGCTGGCTAATTTTTCTTTATGTCTGCCAACACCTTTTGTAAGGAAAATTTCCTTAGGAACAAACGCTTCGTACATGTTTTTTTCGTCCTCTTTTTTATTATCTACCCTTTTAAAAGGGATAATTTATTTTATAAAATATTATAACAAAAATATAAGGAAGTTAAAATATGAAATTTTTAAAATTTATTTTACCTTTGTTTTTTACCACTTTTTTACTAGCAGGAGAAAATGTTATGAATATGTATAATTCCGACGGAACTTTGCACTTTAATTATAAGGCTTCTGAGCTTGAACCAAGCGAGCAAGCCGCAAGAAAAATTTTGGAAGCAGACCTCGCAAAAATTGTTGCCCTACCAAAAGAAAAGCGCACTTTTGAAAATACTTTGCTTGCTTACGACGAGGCCTTTGATAAATATGCAAAAGCCCTAGGACAAGCGGGCTTTCTTGCTTATGTCTCTACCGACGAGAAACTTAGAAACGCCGCCCTTGCTTTAGAAGAAAAAATCAGTAATTATATGGTAGAAGTAGCCACAAGAAAAGATATTTACCAAGCCTTCAAAGATTATGCGGATACTAACCCAAACTTACCTAAAATAGAAGCAAAAATGTTAAAAGATGCAATGATAGGTTTTAAAAAAAGCGGGTTAATGTTAGACGATAAAAACCTTGAAACTTTTAAAGATTTACAAAAAAAGAAATCAAAAAACGCTATAGAATTTTCCAAAAATATAAGGGAATATAAAGACACGCTTGCCGTGTCAAAAGAAGAGTTAAAAGGCCTTGGCCAAGATTATATCAGTCGTCTTGAAAAAGATGAAAACGGCAAATATATCATAACTTTAAACTATCCCGATTATATACCCTTTATGTTAAATGCCGACGATGACGAAGCAAGAAGAAAGCTTGAAGAAAAATACTCCCGCCGCGGGGGCAAGCAAAATATTTCTTTACTGGAAGATAATTTGTTTTTGCGTTATCAGACGGCAAAATTGCTTGGCTATCCAACACACGCCCATAATCGCCTTGATACGCGTATGGCAAAAAACCCCAAAAATGTAATGAGTTTTTTACAAGATTTGGAAGCAAAATTAAAACCGCTTGCCAAAAAAGAACAAAAAGAACTTTTAAAATATAAGAACCAAAAAACCGGCCAGAAAACAAAAAAAATAGAAACTTGGCAAAGCGGCTATTGGTCCAACAAATATAAAAAAGAATATTATGATATTGATGCAGAAAAAATAAAAGAGTTTTTCCCCACCGACTATGTTATTAATAATATGCTGGAAATTTTTGGCAATTTATTTGACATTAAATTTGAAAAAGCAAATATTGATACCTGGCACAAAGAGGTAGTTGCCTACAAAGTTATTGATAAGGAAAAAAAGCAAATAATTGCTTATGTTTATATGGATCTTTACCCGCGCGAAGGCAAATATAAACACGCCGCCTGTTTTGATTTAGTTAGCGGTAAGGAATTAAAAGACGGCTCTTATCAAAAGCCGTTTACGGCGATTGTGGCAAATTTAAATCCCCCCTCTAAAGATACGCCTTCTCTTCTTAAACACGACGAGGTTGAAACCCTTTTCCACGAGTTTGGCCATGTTTTGCATAATGTTTTAACGGAAGCAAAATATTCTTCTATTTCCGGCACGGCAACAAGTATGGATTTTGTGGAAGTTCCCTCCCAAATGCTTGAAAATTGGGTTTGGCAACCACAAGTTTTAAAGAAAATTTCCAAGCATTATAAAACAGGCAAACCTTTAGACGATGAAACTATTAACAAAATGATTGCCGCAAAACAATATGCAACGGGCTCTTTTTATTTAAGGCAGAACTTTCTTGCGCAAATTGATATGCGCTATCATCTTGCTAAAAAGAAACTTGATTCAACAAAATATTGGTCTAAATATTCTAAAAAAATTAGAGGCGTGCCTTTAAGAGAAGGCGCTTATCCCCAGGCAAGTTTTGATCATATTATGGGCGGTTATGACGCCGGTTATTATGGCTATTTGTGGGCCGAAGTTATCGCCCAGGATTTCTTTAGTGAATTTGAAAAACACGGCATTTTTAATAAAGATATAGGCAAAAAATACCGCAAAGAAATTTTAGCTGTCGGTGGCAGTTATGAGGAAGAGGAATTAGTCAAAAATTTCCTCGGCAGGAAAGTTTCTAACAAGCCCTTTTTAAAGGGTATAGGTTTTTAGAGGCTTCGTCTTTTTGGGATTTTTTGTTTGCTTATTTTTTGCTAGAATGAGCTATCTTTGCGCTTGCTTTTTATCTCTTAAAGTGCTATAACATTTTTAGAGATAAAAAAGGGGTCAAAAAATATGAGAACCAATCCTCATGTTTTAGAAGTTAATGCAAAACTTTGGTTTAATAAAATCAAAAGGGATATTGGTCGTCAAATAACATTGTCCGATATTCCGGAAAGTTATATCGTCAAAATGAAAGCTGCCGGCTTTGATGCCCTTTGGCTAATGGGTATCTGGCAGGAAAGCCCAACTTCCCGCCAAATTGCCCGCACCGACGGCCCTATAAATAATTACCTAAAAAAAATTGTGCCCGATTATAATACCGAAGATATTTTTGGTTCGCCTTATTCCATTTGTTCCTATAAGGTTGATGATTATTTTGGCACAAAAGAAGACCTTTTAAAATTTAAAGCAAAACTGAACGAAAACGGCATTGCCTTGATTTTAGATTTCGTCGGCAATCACTTTTCTGTTGACCATCCTTTAACCTGGCAACAGCCGGAACTTTTTATTAACTCTAAAGAAAACCCCGGCGATAAGGAGCTTTTTTATCAAAATAGAAACGGCGTTTGGCTTGCCCACGGCAAAGACCCCTATTATGCCCCGTGGACAGATAGCGTGCAGCTTAACCTTTTTAACCCAAAAACAAGGCAAATGCTGGAAGAAACTTTAATGCAGGTTTGCCCCCTTTGCGATGGCCTTAGATGTGATATGGTTATGCTGATGCTTAATAAAATTCACAAGGAAATTTGGGGCAAATACCTTAAATTTGATACCCCATACGAAGAATTTTGGCCCGGAGTTATAGAAAAAGTTAAGGAAAAATACCCTTCTTTTACCTTTATTGCCGAAGTTTACTGGGGTCTTGAATCAGAAGTTCAGGCCTTGGGTTTTGATTTTACCTATGATAAAATTTTGTATGATAGGCTTTTATTTTCCAATGCTTCACAAATTGCCGCACATTTGGGGGCGGAGCATCTTTATCAAAAAAGAACCATAAGATTTATCGCAAATCACGACGAGGAAGCCCCCTTAACAGCTTTTGGCTCAACGGAAAAATCTTTTGCCGCAGCAGCCGTTGCTTATACTTTATCGGGGGCAAGGCTTTTTACTTCTTCGCAAATTTATGGCGATAAACACCGCCTGCCTATTCAATATCAGCCGCAAACGATGCCTATTGATATAGAAGTTAAAACTTTCTATATGAAGTTTTTGGATACTATTAACCACCCTTGTTTCCACGGCGGTCAATGGGCTTTAAAAGCAGCAAAACCTTGCGATGACACAAATATGTCCTATCAAAATATTTTAACTTGGACCTGGACGCAAAACACCACCTGTAAAGTTGTGGTTATTAATTATAGTGCGCAAAATTCTAAATTTAAAATTTGTATAGATAAGTTGCCTAAAACGGATAATATCCTTTTAAAAGATGAATTTTTAGATAATTTTATTTCGGCTTCTTATGAAGATTTAAAAAATAAAGGCCTTGAAATTGAACTTGCCCCTTATGAGTTTAAAATATATTCCGTTGATTTTTAAAAAATTTATAAAGAATAAAAAATGTCGGTTTTTCGGTGCTTTTTCTGAAAAAGACGGCTTATTTTTACTAAAATAAAACAGGAGAAATAATGGAACAGACTCTTTTTATAACAGGTATTTTTGCTTTTATTTTTGCAAAACTTTCCATATACTTAAATAAAAAAAATAAATTAGAAAATAAAAATATTTTTAAAATTTGGGCTTTTGGCGGCATTATTTTGGCAGGTATTTTAGCTTATTATATTTTTAATTTTATGGCTACAAATGGGGTAAGTGGCGGTCTTTCTTTAAAACATACTTTATTTATTTTAGCAATAATTTTAGGGCTTATTTGGTGGGCAAGTAAAGAAATAAAAAAAGATTATAAAAAGGTTTATTTAACTATTTTAGATTGGGCGGAAACTATTTATTTTGCTGCCTTTTTTGCCGCTGTTGTGATGTTCTTTTTCATACAAGCTTTCAAAATACCTTCCGGCTCTATGCGGAATACTCTTTTGGAAGGGGATAATTTATTTGTAAATAAAATAGTCTATGGTTTTAGGCTACCTTTTATGAAAGATAAACTGGTTGAATTTAAACCAATAGAGAGGGGGGATATTATTATTTTTAAATTTCCTGCCACAAGCAAACAACAAATAAATTGTGGGGAATCTCAATATGGCAGAGATTTTGTTAAAAGAGTAATTGGTTTGCCAGGGGATAAAGTTGAACTCCGCAATAAACAATTATATATCAACGATAAACTTATGCCCCCCCAAGATTATGAAGTTTATGATACTCATTTAAGAGAAGAGTATTTTATTAATATCCCTAAAGAAGATTATCAGAAAATGTGGGAAAATAGAACCTTGGAGCATACCCTTGGGTTATATTTAAGAGACTATTTCGGTCCTGTTATTGTTCCTCAAGGGCAATATCTTGCTATGGGAGATAATAGAGATTTTTCCTGTGATTCTCGCTTTTGGGGACCGGTTCCTAAAGAAAATATTAAAGGCAAAGCCTGGTTTTTGCATTGGCCTTTAAATAGGATGAGATTTATTAAATAGTGTTTCTTTGTTTTCACGTGAAAATTGTTTGCTTTTAAATAAAATATTGTTTTCACATGAAAACTTTTAATCCTTTTTAAAATAACGCTTGACAATAAGTATATTATTATGTTTTAATATTTATAAGGAGATATTATGGCAGAAATAGTTTGTGTAGCAAATCAAAAAGGCGGTGTGGGAAAAACAACTACTTCCGTCAATCTTTCATATGCTCTTGCCTGTTTAGGCCAAGAGGTTTTACTTATTGATTTAGACCCGCAAAGCAATGCCAGTTCCGGCGTTGGTGTTGTGGTAAAAGAAGGGGAAAGGTCTGTTTATAATTTACTTACAAAAACAGCTCCTTTTAGAGAAGTTGTCCGCCAAACAAGTAATGAACTTTTAGATGTTTTGCCCGCCAGCAAAGATTTGGCTGGCGCAGAAGTGGAGTTTGTTAATATTCAAGGCAGAGAGAAAGTTTTAAAAGAAACTCTTAGCACTATAAGAAATATGTATAATTTTATTATTATAGATTGTCCGCCCTCTTTAAGTTTGCTTACAATAAATGCCTTGGTAGCGGCAGATAGCGTTATTACTCCTATACAATGTGAATATTACGCTATGGAGGGCCTTGCACATTTTATCAATACAACAGGTAAAGTTAAACAATTTTTAAGCCCAAATTTAAAAGTTGACGGCGGTATTTTGACTATGTATGATGCAAGAATGAACCTTGCTAATCAGGTTAAAGATGAGGTTTCTAAATTCTATGGTGATAAAGTTTATAAAACCGCTATTCCCAGAAATGTCCGTCTGGCGGAAGCCCCCAGTTATGGCCAAAGTATTATAGAATATGACCCTTCCTGTAGAGGCACAAAAGCCTATATAGAACTGGCAAAGGAATTTTTAGTCCGCCGTGGCTTTAAAGAAGAAGACTTAAAAGAATACAATTTAGCAGCGGCTCAAAATGCCGGGTATGATTTTGGAGGTTAATTTTTTATGAGACAAGCTTTAGGCAAAGGCCTTGATGCTCTTTTAAACGGCTCAAATATTGAGAATACACAGGATAATGGTTCTAATACAAGAATACAAAAAATTCCTTTAGATAAAATTATTCCAAACCGCTTTCAACCCCGTAAAACTTTTAATGAGGAAAGTTTACAAGAACTAGCCCAATCTTTAAAACAACATGGCTTAACCCAGCCGGTAGTTGTTGTTTATGACGGCGGCTTGGATAAATACGAAATTGTTGTAGGCGAAAGACGATATAGGGCCGCAAAAATTGCCGGCTTTACGGAAATAGATTGCGTCGTTCACACAAAACTTGATGATAAGCAAATGTGCGCTCTTGCGCTTATTGAAAATATACAAAGGGAAGACCTAAACCCAATAGAAACAGCTTTAGGCTATAAAAGCTTAATTCAAAAATTTATGGTTTCCCAAACAGAACTTGGCGAATATTGCGGCAAGTCTAAAGCGGCTGTTTCCAATTCTTTAAGACTTTTAAATTTAGAAGATAATATACAAGATGCCCTAAGGTCTGGTATTATTAGCGAAGGCCATGGCCGTGCTCTTTTAATGTTGCCTAGCGGTGCAAAAAGAGATGCTTTGTTTAACAAGATAGTATCTTCCAAAATATCCGTTCGCCAGGCTGAAGCTGCTGCTCAAAGCTCTCTTGAAGATAAACCCTCAAAAACAAACAAAAAAGATGCTAATGTTGTGGCTTTTGAACAAAGTTTGCAGGAATCTCTTGGAACAAAGGTGGAGCTAAAGGCTTCCGGCAAAAGTGGCAAAAAAGGTGTTTTGGTTATTCATTATGAAAATCTTGAACAGCTTGAAAATATTGCTGAAAAATTAAAAAGTAAACTTTTATAGTTTTTAAAAGTTTATAAGTTTTTCTAAACCGCTTATTTTGTTTTAAGTAGGCGGTTTTTATTTTATAATTAAAAAGAGTTATAAAACTGCTAATAATCAAAAAATCTCAGTCGTAAAAAAACAAGAACTCATAAAATAGGCCTTATTTTTGATTTTTATTTTAAAAAGGTAAAACTACTTTAAATTTTATAAAAAATCAAAATTCGGGCTATTTTTGGTTAAAATCGGCTAATTTTTAGCGTTTTTTACAAAAAAGGCACTTGTTTTAATAAAAAAGGAAGAAAAAATAAAAAAGTCAGAATCTTTTTATAATAAGACCTATTGAACTTAAAAAATATAAAAACATATCAAATAGGACAAAAGACCCTTGTTTTATTTTAAAACATCAAAACGCCAAAAAAACTATAATAATAGTATGGCAAGATTGGAAGAAATACAAGAAAAATTTGGGCTAGGAACCTCTGGTTTAAAAGAAGATTTTTCGTCATTAAAAGGCCTAAAATTAACAATGATAACGGCCTCTTCTTATGGCAGTGGGGTTAGTGAAAGCGCAAAAACCTTGCAAGATTATTTTAGGGAACTTGGTTTAAAAGTTTCTTGGCAAACGATAGAAGCTCCGCAAGAATTTTTTGAAATATCAAAAAAGATATCAAATTCTTTAATAGGGCTTGTTGATCTTACTTCAGCAGAACTAAAAAAGTTTAAAGATTTATCTTCTCAAATTAAACTTGACACCGATTGCGATATTTTATATTTGCACGACCATCCGGCTTTAATTGCAGCAAGTTTTTTTACTCATATTCCCAAAATTTATCGTTGTCATTTTGATATTTCGCGAGCTTCTTTAAACACTTGGCAATTTATAAAACCTTATATCAAAAAATGTGACGGCGCGATATTTACTTTGCCAAATTTCCACCGCGAAATAGAAAAATTTAAAAACAAAATTGCTTATGTTTTGCCGTCAATAGATCCTCTTTCCGTAAAAAACACTTTTGCCACAGAACAGGATGTAAAAGAAGTTTTTAACAAATATCAAATTACTTTAGATAAACCTGTTATCTTGCAAGTTTCGCGTTTTGATAGATTAAAAGATCCTTGTGGCTTAATTGAGGCTTTTAATCTTGTTCAAAAAGATTTTCCCTCAGCCCAACTTGTTATTGCCGGCGCCCTTGCGCCCGATGATACCAACGCAGAAGCAGTTTACCGCGAAGCCTTAGCAAAAGCGCAAGGAAATAAAAACATAAAAATCCTTTCCCTAAATAAACAAGATGCGCAAATTTCCGCTTTACAAAGTGGGGCAACAATTATAGTTCAAAAATCTCTTGCGGAAAGTTTTGGGCTAGCAATTACGGAGGCTCTTTGGAAAGCAAAACCTGTTGTTGCAAGCAAGGTGGGGGGAATACCTTTGCAAATTACCGATAGAAAAACAGGTCTTCTTTGCACAGATATTAAAACTTGCGCAGAGAATATTTTGCGTTTACTTAAAGATAAAGCCCTTGCCTTGCGTCTTGGCAAAAACGGCCATAATTTAGTAAAAGAAAAATTTCTTATCACGCGCGAACTGAAAGAGCATTTAAAAATCTTTAAAAAAATACTACAATAAAATTAAGATGGGAAAAAGTCGCTTTATCTCAAAAAAAGATTTTGCCCTTATTAGCACTTTAGGAATAGAGTTTGCTTTAATAATGTGTCTTGGCACTTTTGGCGGTTTTTGGTTAGATAAAAAGTTAAGCACTTATCCCTGGTTTTTACTTTTAGGTGCGTTGCTTGGTTTTGCTTTTGCTTTATATGTTTTAATTATGCATGCAAATTTAGCAACACGACTAGAAAAAACAGAAAATAAAAAATGATACAGGAAATTTTAGAACATCATATTTTAGATCATATCGTAGATATCAAACTTTTCGGTTTAGATATAAGTTTAACCCAGCATACTTTATTTATGATGGGTATATCTGTAGCATTACTAATTTTGATACCTCTTTTTGCTAGTTTAAAATCCGGTCGTTTTAAAACTTTTATAGAAATGTTTGTTGAATTTGTGCAAAATAATATTGTTTTGCCGAATATCGGTCCGCACGGAAAAAAATTTGTGCCTTTCTTTTGCACAATGCTTATATTTTTACTTTTTGCAAATTATCTTGGTATGATGCCCGAAGCCCGAACAATAACAAGTAATATTTCCGTTACCGCCGGTATGGCAATAGCAAGTTTTCTCTTTATTGTTTTTTTGAGTGTAAAAGAAAATGGTTTTGGCGGTTTTATTAAATCTTTTGTGCCGGGTGGCGTGCCTATATGGCTTGTGCCGATGATGTTTTGTTTAGAAGTTTTTAGTTTACTTATAAAAACTTTTGTTTTGGCAATTCGTCTGTTTGCCAATATGACGGCAGGGCATATTATTTTACTCGGCCTTTTTTCTTTTATATTTTTAATGGGCGGGGAATCTGTTTTAAAAGGATATATTTCCAGCATTCCCGTCTTATTTATGACCCTTTTTGTTAGTATTTTAGAGTTGCTTGTAGCCGCAATACAGGCCTATGTATTTACTTTACTTACGGCCATTTTTGCAGGTTTACAAAGCCACGCACATTAGGAGGAAGTTATGGAACTTGAAGCATTAAAATATGTTGCAGCTGGTCTTGGGGCAGGTCTTGCCGTTATCGGTGCTGCTATTGGTATTGGTAAAATCGGGCAGGCTTCACTGGAAGCAACCGGTCGCCAACCGGCAGTAGCAGGTGATGCTAGAACAACAATGATTATCGCTGCTGCTTTAGTTGAAGGTGTTACTTTATTTGCTTTAGTTATTTGCCTTTTGATGACTTTATAGTATGAAGACTTTACTTGAACCTAATTTCGGTTTAGTTTTTTGGACGATAGTAAACTTTCTTATTTTAGTTTTTTTGCTTGCAAAGTTTGCTTGGAAGCCCATTATAAAAACTCTTGATGAAAGGGAGAAAAAGATTAAAGAGGATATTTCTTC
Organism: Elusimicrobiaceae bacterium; assembly: GCA_017417005.1. Classification (GTDB taxonomy): domain Bacteria; phylum Elusimicrobiota; class Elusimicrobia; order Elusimicrobiales; family Elusimicrobiaceae; genus Proelusimicrobium. The sequence goes on from JAFQAA010000030.1 coordinate 26,883, forward strand.
CGCTCAGCTTGCACGCGAAGAGGCCCAAAAAATCAAACAGGAAATGGAAGCAAAACTTGAAGATATTTCTAGTCAAAGTATCCAAAAGTTAAAAGAAGCCCAAGCAATTGCCGATGGGGAAAAACAAAAAATTATAGATGAGGCAAACAGACAGGCCGGCGCTTTGATAGAACAAGCCAAGGCCGAAATTGATGCCCAAACCCAAAAAGCAATAGAAACTTTAAAAGCGCAAATGGCAGATACAACACTTCTTGCTTTAAAAAAGATTATTACTAAACAAGAAGACGAAAAAACTTCCCGCGCACAAGTGCAGGAAGTTTTAAAAGAAATAGAAGAAAAAGCAAATAAATAATATGAAAGCCCAAAACCTTTATTTAGCGCAAAAATATGCAAAAGCTTTTGACTCTTGTGCCAAAAATACACAAGAGGCTGCGTCTAATTTTTTGTGTTATCAAAAAGCCTTAAAAGGTCTTGAGCAAATAAAAGATATTATAGAAAATCCGGCTATTGCTTTTAATGTCAAAAGACCTTTGCTGGATAAAGTTTTGGGGCAAGATATAGGCGCTCGTTTTATAAGTTTACTTGTGGAAGAAAAACGCTTTTCTTTAGCTTCTGCCATAGAGCGGGAACTTCTTTCCCTTTTGGATAAAAGGCAAAATCTTGCCAGAGTAGAAATAACAAGTGTTTTGCCGCTTGATAATGCCGAGCAAAAGCAAATAGGACAGGTATTAAGCAAATATTTTAAAACTTCTTTAAACCTTTCCTTTAAAGAAGATAAAAATATTCTAGGCGGTATAATTGTTAAAAAAGAAGATTTATGTATAGACGGCAGTATTTTAGGCCGGTTAAAGAATTTAGAGCAAGCATTAAAGAGGTAAGTTAAAATGGCAATCAGGCCTGATGAAATAACAGCAATAATAAAAGAAAAAATAGAAAATTGGAACGCCACAACTAATATTAGGGAAGAGGGGCAAGTCATCAGCGTTGGCGATGGTATTGCCCGTATTTACGGCCTAGAAAAAGCCGTTGCCGGCGAATTACTGGAATTTGAAAGCGGTGTTAAAGGCTTAGTTTTAAACTTGGAATATGATAATATCGGTTGTGTTTTAATGGGTTCTGATACCCAAGTTAAAGAAGGCCAAAAAGTTTACCGAACAGGCAAAGTTATGAGTGTGCCTGTAGGGCAAGAACTTCTTGGCAGAGTAGTAAATCCTTTAGGGGCCGCGCTTGATGGTAAAGGTGCCATAAAAACAAAAGAAACAAGACCTCTTGAAATTATTGCTCCCGGCGTTGTGGAGCGCCAACCTGTTAACGAACCTTTGCAAACAGGTTTAAAGGCTATTGACGCTATGGTGCCGATAGGTAAAGGCCAAAGAGAACTTATTATCGGCGATAGACAAACCGGCAAAACCGCCATTGCTCTTGATACTATTATCAATCAAAAACAACAAGGCAAAGAAGTTATTTGTATTTACTGCGCTATCGGCCAAAAACAAAGCACTATTGCACAAGTAGTGCAAACCCTAAAAGATTTTGGTGCAATGGCTTACACTATTGTTGTTAGCGCAAGTGCTTCTGATCCGGCCTCGCTTTTATATGTTGCGCCTTATGCTGCTTGCGCTATGGGCGAATATTTTATGTGGCAAGGCAGAGATGTTTTAGTAATTTATGATGATTTATCAAAACACGCCCAGGCTTACCGCCAAATGAGTTTGCTTTTAAGAAGACCGCCCGGCAGGGAAGCTTACCCCGGGGATGTTTTTTATTTGCACTCTCGCTTGCTTGAGCGCGCTTGCCGTTTAAATAAAGAAAATGGGGGCGGTTCTTTAACTGCTTTACCGATAATTGAAACACAAGCAAATGATATTTCCGCTTATATCCCGACAAATGTTATTTCAATTACTGACGGCCAAATTTATCTTGATGCAAATATCTTCCGCTCGGGTATAAAACCGGCTATTGATGTTGGTTTATCTGTTTCTCGTGTGGGGGGAAGCGCGCAAAAAAAAGCTATGCGTAAAGTGGCAGGCACTTTGCGTATTGACCTTGCACAATATCAGGAACTTGCAAGTTTTGCTCAGTTCGGCAGTGAACTGGATAAAGAATCGCAATTTCAACTTGCGCGCGGTCAACGCCTAACAGAACTTTTAAAACAAGGGCAATATAAGCCAATGCTTGTGGAAGATCAAACCCTAGTTCTTTTTGCCGGCACAAAAGGCTATCTTGATGATATTGCCGTGAGTAAAGTTCTTGTTTATCAGGAAGAATTACTTAATTTTGCCCGTGCAAAACACGCTTCTTTACTTAAGGAAATTGCCCAGGCAAAAACACTTGATGAAAAGCTTGAAAACAAAATCAAAGTAGTTTTAGATGAATTTAAAACATTGTTTAAAGGAAAATAAAAAAGGAGAAATTTTATGACAACACAAAAAAAATATTTAGTTACGGGCGGAGCCGGTTTTATCGGCAGTAATATTGCTTGGGAACTTATTCGCCAAGGTCATGCGGTAACCATTGTTGATGATTTTTCTTCCGGTCATTTTAAAAATTTGCTCGGTTTTAAAGGCGATATTATTACGGCAAATTTAGCCGAAACTTTGCCCCCGGCAGATTATTATGATGCTATTTTCCATGAGGCCGCAATTACCGATACCGATATTCACGATCAAAAATTGATGATGCAGGTTAATGTAGAAGCTTTTAGAAATATTTTAAATTATGCGGCCGATAATGAAGTTAAACGCGTTATTTATGCTTCTTCAGCGGCAACTTACGGAAATGGCGCTTGTCCTATGAGCGTAAACCAAACGCCCGCACCGGAAAATATTTACGGATTTTCTAAAGCCATTATGGATAATGTCGCGCGCGAATTTGCTAGCGATAACCAAGATATGAAAATAGTTGGTCTTCGCTATTTCAATGTCTATGGCCCGGGCGAATATTTTAAAGGCAAAACTTCAAGTATGATTTATCAGTTGTATAATCAAATGAAAAAAGGCCATAATCCAAAAATTTTCAAAATGGGCGAACAACAAAGAGATTTCGTTTATATCAAAGATATTGTTAAGGCAAATATGTGTGCTTTAACGGCAAAAGATAGTTGCGTTGTTAATGCCGGCACAGGAATACCTAGAAGTTTTAATGATATCGTTAAATGTTTAAACGAAGAGCTCGGCACAAAATTACCGGCAGAATATATTGATAATCCTTTTAGTTTTTATCAATTAAAAACCCAGGCCGATATTGCTTTAAGCAAAGAAAAAATAGGCTATACTCCGGATTGGACGCTGGAACTTGGCATAGAAGATTATGTAAAAGTTCTTGAAGCAAGGAATAAATAAATGGAATCTTTACGCGATATCAGGCAGGCAATAAAATCAACAAAAGCCACGCAGCAAATTATGCTGACGATGAAGATGGTTTCTTCTGCCCGTATTCGCAAAGCCCAGCAGTTAATGCTGGACGGCCGCCCTTTTGCGCGTAAAATGGCTGAAATGATTGATAGTTTACGCCAGGATATTCAAGCACCCGATAGCCAACTTCGCCAAAATTCCGCTTATCGTTTTTTTGATAATACGGGTACTGATAAAAACAGCGTTATGCTTGTTTTAATTACGGCAGATAAAGGCCTTTGCGGTGCTTTTAATGCCAACTTGCTTAGGGAAACTTTAAAGTGGATAAGAGCAAACGAACAAAAAGAAAAATATGTTTTTATCGTCGGCAAAAAAGGGCGTGATTTTTTAAAAAGGCTTAAAATTCCGCGTTTGCATATTGTGGGTGAGCTTATTGGTGTTTTTCCCAAAGCTTCTTATGCTCATGCAACCATTATTAAAGATAAAATTTTGCAAATGGGACAGGAAAAAGATATTTCTTCCGTTCATATTATCTATAATGATTTTAAGTCAATGGCAAGCCAAAAATTAGTAAGCAAAGATTTTCTGCCTTTTGATTTTGATGAAATTGAAGGCGATCAAGATATTTCCAATATAACTTTTGAGCCCAGTATGATGGCTGTTTTTTTAGTTTTAATTCCGCGGTATCTTGGTGCAACTTTATATAGTTTCTTGCTTGAAAGTCAAGCGGCCGAACTTGCCGCGCGCATGAACGCTATGGAAAGTGCCAGCAAAAACGCGGGAGAAATTGTAGATACTTTAAGTGTCAAATTAAACAAAGTTCGCCAAGCAACAATTACCAATGAACTTACGGAAATTGTAAGCGGCGCAAATGCTTTAAATTGAGGTTATTTTTATGAATACAGGCAAAGTAGTGCAAATTATAGGACCGGCCCTAGATGTCCAGTTTGAAAAAGATTTACCGCTTATTAATAATGCTCTTGAAATTAAAATAAACGATAAAGATATTTTGGTAGCCGAAGTAGCCCAGCAACTTGGCGATAATATTGTTCGCGCGGTTGCTTTAGGCCCAACCGATGGCCTTGCCCGTGGGGCCCAGGCCGTTGATACAGGAGCCCCTTTAAAGGTGCCTGTTGGCGAAGCCTGCCTTGGTCGCTTAATGGATGTTTTGGGGCAGCCTAAAGATCACAGAGGGCCTATTAACACAAAAGAATATGCCTCAATTCACACGCCGCCCCCTTCTTTAGAAGAACAAAAAACCACGCCTGAAATTTTTGAAACAGGCATAAAAGTTATAGATTTAATTGCCCCTTATATGAAAGGCGGCAAAGTCGGTCTTTTTGGTGGGGCTGGCGTTGGCAAAACCGTTGTTATTATGGAACTTATTAACAATGTGGCGCGCCAACATCACGGCAGTTCTGTTTTTGGCGGTGTCGGCGAAAGAAGCCGCGAAGGTAATGACCTTTGGCTTGAAATGCAGGAAAGCAAACTTGCCGATGGCTCAAGCGTTCTTGATAAAACAGCCCTTGTTTACGGCCAAATGAATGAGCCGCCCGGTGCAAGAGCAAGAGTCGCCTTAACTGCTTTAACTCAAGCGGAATATTTTAGGGATAAGAAAGGCCAGGATGTCCTTTTGTTTTTGGATAATATTTTCCGCTATGTTCTTGCTAACTCAGAAGTTTCCGCTCTACTTGGGCGTATGCCTTCAGCAGTCGGTTATCAGCCAACTTTAAATACCGAAATCGGTGCCTTGCAGGAAAGGATAACTTCCACCAAAAAAGGTTCTATTACCTCAATTCAAGCGGTTTATGTCCCGGCGGATGACTTAACAGATCCGGGTGTTGCCGCCACATTTACGCACTTAGATGCTACAACCGTTTTATCTCGTCAGTTAGCAAGTCTTGGTATTTATCCGGCTGTTGACCCGCTTGACTCAACTTCGCGCATTTTAGATGCCAGAATTTTGGGCGAGGAACACTATAAAGTAGCCCAGGAAGTCCGCAGAATTTTGCAGAAATATAAAGATTTGCAAGATATTATTGCCATACTTGGTATGGATGAATTAAGCGACGAAGATAAAACTATTGTTTCCCGTGCAAGACGCGTGCAAAAGTTCTTATCCCAGCCGTTTTTCGTGGCGGAAAAGTTTACCGGTGTGCCCGGCAAATATGTCAAAATTGAAGATACTATCAAAAGTTTTAAAGCCATTATCGCCGGCGAATACGACCACATCCCCGAGCAAGCCTTCTTTAATTGCGGCGGCATAGAAGATGTTTTAAAAAATTACGAAAAAATGCAGCAAAAAAATGAAACAAAATAAAAAACTTCGTTTGCAAATTACAACACCCGAAAAACCTGTTTTAGATAAGGAGGTTGATTTTGTCGTCTTGCCTGCTTACGAGGGGGAAATGGGTGTTTTGCCCGGCCACGCGCCTTATGTAGCGATGTTAAATTATGGCGAACTTCGCTATACTATTGACGGCCAAGAAGAAACTTTTGCCCTAATGGGCGGGCTTGCCGAAATTGCAAAAGATGAAGTTTCCGTCTTTGCCGAAGATATTGCTCTAGCCCGCGAAGTGGACGAAGAAACCGCTAAACAAAAAATAGCGCAAGCCAAGGCCTCTTTATCTGCAAAAGGTGCGGATATTGATATGGAACTAGCCGAAATTGAGTTAAAGAAAGCCCTTTTAATGCTTAAAGTTAAAAACAAAAAGAAAAAATAATTTTTGCTTTGGCTTTTTTCCTCTTTTTTATTTTTTAAGATTTTCTATTATTTCCCTCCCTTCTTTTTTAAAGAGGGGAGTGCTAAAGGGTGGGGTATTGATAAAATTGTCATACTGAGACGCTTTTTCTCAGTATCTATTCCTTATTGTTTTTACTCTTCCCCTTGTATTGAACGGCCAAACCAGATAGCAAAAGTTCTTCAGCTAAATTTATTTCTTCTTTTTCTTTTATTATGAAAACATCACATAACAGGCGGAAATATTTATCTCTCTGGCAGTTTTCTAAAACAATTTTTCCGTTAACTAAATATTTTTCAGTAAAACTTTTTGCCTGTTTTGCTTTTTGTTTTTGGCAAGTATTTTTTGTTGTTATTTCCGGCGTATCAATACCTTTCACGCGGACTAAAATATTTTTACAAAAAATCTCTTTTTTACAAGGCAAATTAACTTTAAAAGTATCCCCGTCGTAAACAGAAATAAGTTTTACTTTTCTAAAATTATCAGTGCTTGCGCAAGCCGCGCAAAAAAAACAAATAATAAATAAAAAATAAATTTTACCCATAAAAAACGGCTGCTATATTTGAATAGATAGACAGCATCCAAATATAACAGCCGTGGTTTGCCGTTCTTAAGAACGGCAAACGCTCAACACACTTAGGTGGCCGCCCAAGTGTGTTTAAAACGACTGCTTTTGGTGTCTATCTATTGCTTTTGCAATACTCCGTATTTATACGGACCAAAAACATTTCAAATTTTCATAAGTAAAAATACTTATAATTTTAGTATATCAAATTTATTTAAAGCAAAAAAATACGCCCTATCTTTCTTTGTTTATAGGGCGCGTTTTTTTATTTTATCAACAAATTATTTTCTTAGTGGTCTTTTAATTCTGCTTGGCTCAAGTTTAACAACATCTCTAAAATACTTAGGCCATTTGCCCAGGCGGCCTTCCTTGCTAACGCAAGCAAGCGAGGTTGTTCCTTCTGTCAAAAGTTTGCCGTCTTGGTTAAAAATCTGATATTCATAAACAAGTCTAACTGCGCTCATTTCTATTGGGTAGGCTTGCACATCAATTATGTCGCCATACATAGCGGGCGCGCGGTAAAAAATCTCTTGATGATTAACAACAAAATAGCAATTATCTTGCATAAGTTGTTTTACGGTTAAACCCATTTTTTCCAGTTCTTCGGTTCTTGCTTCTTCAAAAAATCTTAAATAATTTGCGTGATAAACAACACCGCCACAATCAGTATCGTAGTAATAAATATGTCTTTTCATAAACGCCCCCGGTAAAAAATACTTATAAAAATATAATATCATTTTATGCTAAAATAATGTTATGAGTAAAGAAACATCAAACAATTTTTTAAATATTTTATTTCTCTTTTTTCTAGCTTTGGTAATAGCTTATCCTGTTAGTGTTTTTATCAAAAATAGGCGCGATTTATCTAAGGCTATTACGCCCCAGCAGCGGCAGGCTTTTATTTCTGACGAGGTTTTTTCCCAAAATGCGCAAAGTAATTTAATAAACCTTGAACCCGGTGCAAGAATCGGCGAAGGCTATAAAAGCGTTTCTTATGCAAATGATGGCAGCGCAATTATCCGCGTTACCATAAACAATGTTGCAAATCTTACTAAAGAGGAATTTGCCCTAGTCGGCAGCACCCCTTTTAGTTTGCTTAACAGCGTGCGCGCAAATATTAAAACACCGCAAGTTTTAGATGTCGTTTTTAACGATGATATTATTGTTAATGCTTTTTTTGCTAGAGAAACCACCCAAAATTTAATTAATAACCCACAAGTTCTTGTTGATATGGTAAGCCGCAATGATAAGGAAGTTTCCGATTTTATAAATCATCCCGCTGTGCAAGAAGCTCTAAACTCTAAAGAAGTTTTAAATGTTCTTGCCGGCAGTCAAATGTTTGCCAATCTTTTAGCCAGTCCCACAGGCAAGTTTTTCTTAACCAACCCTGATGAAGTTAAAAGATTAATTAACCAAAACCAAGATTTAAAAGCTTTATCTGAAAATGAAAATTTGCGCTATCTTTTGCTTAATTTTGCACCGACAAAAACCCCTGCTCAAATAGCTTTAAATTAGTATAAGGCTTTGCAAAGTTATAAAAATTTGTTATAATAAATATATAAAGATTTTGCGGGCGTGGTTCAATGGTAGAACGCGACCTTGCCAAGGTTGAGACGAGAGTTCGATTCTCTTCGCCCGCTCCATTTAAAAACCCTTTTCATAAAGAAAAGGGTTTTTTGTTTGTTTTACCTTTTGCATTTATAGTGCGTTATACCTCGCGCATATATACGGGGCTTGTGCCCACTCGGGATATGCTTCACTCGGCAAGCATCAGCAAATGCAAAATTTTCGCAAAAATCTTTTGCTCTGTTTGGCGGGTTTTAAACACTTTTTATATAATTTATATATGGGAATATTTAAACTGGTTTCGCCTTTTAAAGCCGCAGCCGATCAACCTCGCGCAATAGAGCAAATTTCTAAAAACATTACTTCCGGTATAAAACAGCAAACTTTGCTTGGCGTTACGGGTTCTGGCAAAACTTTTACAATGGCAGGCGTTATTGAAAAGTTAGATAGGCCTGTTTTAATAATGTCGCCAAACAAAGTTTTAGCGGCGCAACTTTACGGCGAATTTAAGCAATTTTTCCCCGAAAATGCGGTTGAGTATTTTATTTCTTATTATGATTATTATCAGCCGGAAGCCTATATTCCCCAAACAGATTCTTATATAGAAAAAGACGCCTCAATAAATGAAAATATAGAAAAACTCCGTCTTAAAGCAACCCACTCTTTGCTTACAAGAAAAGATACTATTGTTGTTGCCTCGGTTTCTTCAATTTACAATATCGGTTCGCCCGAAAGTTTTGAAAAATTAAGAATTTTCCTTCAAAAAGGCGCAAGTTTAAACCGCACGGCACTAACAAAACATTTAATTAAAATTTTGTATGAAAGAAGCGAAATGGAGTTTATACCGGGCACTTTCCGTTTGCGCGGCGCTTGTGTAGATATTTTTCCGCCGTATAGCCAAACAGCCCTTAGGGTGGAAATTGAAAACAATATAATAAAATCTTTAAGCGAAATTCACGCAATTACAGGCCAGGTTATTCAAGAATTAAAAGATGTTTGGCTATCTCCCGCCAAGCAATTTGTTTCCGAAGATGAAAAGTTAGCCCAAGCGCTTGAAAGTATCCGCGCCGAAGCTTTGGAAAGGGAAAAGTTTTTCCTTTCCCAAAACAAACCTGTTGAAGCTCACCGCATAAAGCAGCGCACTATGTATGACCTTGAACTTTTGGAGCAAACCGGCTTTTGCAGTGGGATAGAAAACTATTCGCGTCAACTTGAACTTCGCGAACCGGGCAGCCGCCCAAATTGTCTTTTAGATTATTTTAGAAATTACAAAGATTTTGTTGTTTTTGTTGATGAATCCCATGTGGCAGTGCCACAAATACGCGGTATGTTTAACGGCGACAGAGCGCGCAAGCAAATGCTGGTTGATTTTGGCTTTCGCCTGCCAAGCGCACTTGATAACCGCCCTTTAAAATTTGAAGAATGGGAAAGTCTTGTGCCAAGTGTCGTGTTTGTTTCGGCTACTCCCGGGCCTTATGAGTTAAGTGTAAGCAAAAACAATATTGTTGAGCAAATTATCCGCCCGACAGGCCTTGTTGACCCGCCTGTTAAAGTTTTAAAAGCAGAAGGCCAAATAGAAGATTTACTTGAAAGAATAAAAGCAAAAACGGCGGCAAAACAACGCAGTTTAGTGCTTGCTTTAACCAAAAAAACGGCGGAAGATTTATCTTCGTTTTTACTTGAAAAAGGCGTTAAAGCGCGCTATTTACACAGCAGTATTGAAGCCCTGGATAGAATAGAAATTTTAAGGCAGTTTTCCTCCGGGGAATTTGATGTTCTTGTCGGTATTAATTTGTTAAGAGAAGGCCTTGATATCCCGCAAGTGGGGCTGGTTGCAATTTTGGAAGCCGATAATGAAGGTTTTTTAAGAAATCAAACTACTCTAATACAAATAGCAGGCCGCGCCGCAAGAAATGTGGAGGGGGAAGTTATTTTATACGCTCAGCGCACAACCCCCTCAATGAAGCAAGCCCTTTTAGAAATGGACCGCAGGCGCACCATCCAACAAGCCTATAACAAAGAACACCATATAACCCCGCGCACTATTGAAAAAGCGCAAGTTAAAATGGAAGAATTTGAAAATATTTCAAAAGGCAGTGCTTTAAATGCAATACATAGCGTGGAAGAAGCCCTGCCAAGTGCCAAAAACTTGCCTGCTTTTGTTAAAGATTTAGAAAATCAAATGAGAGAGGCCGCCGATAATCTTAACTTTGAACTTGCCGCCACTTTAAGAGATAAACTTTTTGAACTTAAAGAGATGATGGTAAAAAATAAAAAGAAAGGAAAAAGAAAATGAATTTTAATTTTAACTTATCCCAAATAATAGAACTTGAGGAAGTTTCCTCCACCCAAGATTTAGCAAAAGAACTTGCCAAAAAATCTGCTTTAACGGATAATCTTGCAATATGTGCGCAAAGCCAAACGGCCGGGCGCGGTCGTTTTGAACATACCTGGCAAAGCAATAAAGGCGGGCTTTATATAAGTTTGCTTTTAAAACCGGTTAAAACTAAGGCTTCTCTTTCTTCTTTAAGTATAAAAACCGGCCAAGCAGCGGCCCTTGCCCTAGAGGAAATGTTTTCTTTGAAAACCACCATAAAACTGCCTAATGATGTTTTAGTTAAAACCAAAACCGGCAATAAAAAAATTTGCGGTGTTTTAATTGAAACGGCTTTAGCCAGCGATAAACTTGAATGGCTTATTGTCGGCGTTGGTGTTAATCTTAATAATAAAGTTGATAAAAATTTAAACGCCGCAAGTGTCAAAGAATTAACTAAAAAAGAAGTGGATATCTCTTGCTTTCGCGAAGTTTTTTTAAAACATTTTGCCAGTAAATATATTGAGTGGCAGTTGTCAAAATAAAAAAACCCTCTTAAAAGAGGGCTTTTTAGTGCGAAGTAAATTTTTAATCACCCATAATTTGTTTAACTTTATCAAGCAAGTTTTTGGGACTGAAAGGTTTAAAGCAAACCCCTTTTACCATAGGCTTACCAAGGAACATATGTCCTGCTGCTTCCAAGGCGGAAAGAATAAGGATGGAAGTTGTGTTAATTTCTTCATCTTTTTCCATTTCTTCTACAATGGTCTTCCCATCCATACCAGGCAACATTAAATCAAGCAAAACAAGGTGTGGCCTAATTTCTTTAATTGCGGCTAAGGCATCTCTTCCGTTTTCACAAATTGTTACTTCATAACCGGCTCTTGTTAAAAGCATATTAACAAGCTCCATAATATCTCTGTCATCTTCTACTACTAAAATGCGTTTTTTCATAAGTGTCTTCCCCTTGATAATCTTTTAATATTCTACTAAAATAAAAAGTAATATGAAAGACCCAAAATTCCAAGCAACTATATGGCAAACTTTAGTAAAATTTGCTAAAGAAAATAAATTTTTTAAACCGAAAGATAAAATTCTAGTCGGCCTTTCCGGCGGAGCAGATTCTGTAGCTTTGCTTCATTTTATCTGTCAGCTTGCAAAAAAGCAACAATTTTTTGTTTATGCTTGTCATGTAGATCATCAGTTAAGGCCAAATTCTAAAGAAGATGCCTCTTTTGCTAAAGAATATGCAAAAAGTTTGGGAGTTGATTGTTTTGTAAAAAAAGTTAATGTTAAAGCCTTAGCAAAAAAGGAAAAAAAGAGCACAGAACACGCCGCCAGAACTTTGCGCTATAAGGCTTTTGAAGAGGCCGCAAAAAAATTTAATTGTTCTAAAATTGCTCTTGCCCATCACGCCGATGATAATGCCGAAACTTTCTTTTTAAACCTTTTACGCGGTACAAAGGCCAAAGGTTTGTGTGGCATACCGGTTATGCGTTCTTTAGGCAAAAGGCAAATTATCCGCCCCTTTTTGTGTATCACGCGCGAACAGATTAAAACTTATCTAAAGCAATATAATTTAAAAAATGTAGAAGACCAAACCAACCAAGAAGATATTTACCTTCGCAATTGGTTAAGGTTAAAAATAATTCCCTTAATGCTAGAAAAACAGCCCTTGTTAAAACAACATATTTTATCTATAACAAAGGAACTTTCTAAGCAAATAAGGAAATAAGCAAACCTACCATAAAAATAAAAAAGCAAAAACTTGCGACAAAAGGCAGGATAAAGGAAATTATAAAAGCTATCAAACTAGAGACGCTTGAAATTCCGTAAAGGTGTTTTATTGCTTGCAAAACAAAATATATTTGTAAAATAATTATGCCTAAAACAGCAAGAGAAGTTAAAGGCATTATTTGCGGCAAGGCTCTAGCTATCATAAAGCAAGGAATTAGCAAAGTCCAAACAATTTGTGAAAGCCCTAGCAGTATAAAAATACCCACGGCAGAACTTTTGTTTCCGGTTATTTCAAGGAAAATATTGCAAAGTGCCGCTAAAACAAAATTAAGTATTACATTTGAAATAAACCAAAAGATAAAAGCAAAAAAGAAGCTGATAAAAGAAGCAGAATTTTGATTTCCCAGTTTAATTGCAAAGTATAAACTTATAATACCAAAAGCATAACCAAAGCAGGCATAAGAAAACTTTTGTTCCCTTATAATTTCTTTTAAACTTTCTTTTGGGGTTTGTATTAAGGCAGATAATGTTTTCATTTTAGTAAGTCCATAAATAAGAAACTTTCGGCGTGGAAAGCTCTTCTATCTTTGTGTTTAGTTTGCTTTGTGCTGCACCAAAGAGAAAACCTAAATCTGAAATCGCAGCGGAATTTGCATTTCTTATTTTAATATCTTTTTGCTTTGTCATTTGTTCAAGTAATTTTTTTGCTTCTTCCATACCGCCAAGTTCATCAATTAAGCCAAGGGCTTTTGCCTGGCTACCCGTCCACACGCGTCCATCGGCATAAAGGCGCAATTTTTCTTCCGGGATATTAGGGCGTGCTTTTTTTACGGCATTTAAAAATTGGGAGTAAGTGTCATTTATCATATCTTGTAAAAGTTGCTGTTCTTCTTCTGTCATTTCTCTGTAAGGCGAGCCTATATCTTTATGCTTTGCCGATTTTATAGGTTTAAAAGAAACACCTATTTTTTCAAGCAAAGGGGCAAAATTTGCGCCTTGCATAATTACACCGATAGAACCGGTTATGGTGCCGGGCTGTGCCACAATTTTATCAGCTGCCGTTGCAATATAATAACCGCCGCTTGCCGAAACATCCCTAAACAAAGCAACAACCGGTTTGTTTTTGCTTCTAAAGTAGTTAAGAGCATTATAAATATCCTGCACAGAAGCCACCGTTCCGCCTGGAGAGTTAATATCTAAAAGTAAGGAGTGCACATTTTTATCTTCGGCCAAATCTCTTATTCTTGCGGCAATTTGGCTTGGTTTTTGACTTGAAGACCAAGGTTTAGAATCGGAACTTTCCTGTATAACCCCGCGTATTTTTATTAAAGCAGTTATGGGTGTATTGAAACTTTCTTTTTTAGAAAAAGTTTTTATAACTTCTGTTGATGTTTCCTCTTTCACCGGGGCTTGTTGCTTTGGATTAAAAATAATATAAGCGGCACTTATTATGGAAAGGCCAAAAATACAAATTAAGGCAGTTATTAAAGTATTTGTAATAAAGGAATTTCTAAAATAGTTAGGTTTTATATCAATTATTTCTTCGGATTTAATTTCATTTTGCATAGGTTTTTGTTCTTGATTATTTTGGTTATTAAAGTCTTGCATAAAAATCCTCCTATCTTAATTATATCAATAAATGATACAATTATCTTGTAGTAATGGGAGGCCTCATTTATGTTTAAAGGTGTTTTAACGGCACTTATTACGCCGTTTAAAGATAATAAAATTGATTTTCGCGCTTTAGAAGTTTTAATTGAAAAACAACTTGCAGCCGGTGTCAGCGGTTTTGTTGTTTTAGGCACAACAGCAGAAACCCCTGCTTTAAACGAACAGGAAAAACAGGATTTAATAAAATTTTGCACGGAAAAAATAAATAAGAGGGCAAAAATTATTATTGGCACAGGCAGCAATAATACCCAGGCGATGTTAAAGAATTGCGAGGCTGCCTCTAAATATAATCCCGATGCTCTTTTAATTGTTACTCCTTACTATAACAAACCCAATTTAAGCGGTATGATAGCGCATTATACTCTTGCTTCTCAGTTTAACACGCCGATAGTTTTATATCATATCCCCGGCAGAACAGGGCAAAAATTATCCCTAAAGTTTTTTGAAGAACTTTTAAATAATGTCCCGCAAATTCAAGCAGTTAAAGAATCTTGCTATGATATTTCACATTTAACGGAAATGAGCGTAAAGTTTTCTTCCCGTATAGAATATCTTTGCGGCAATGATGATTTATGGCCTGTCTTTTTGGGTCTTGGCTCCCGCGCAATTATTAGTGCGGCGGCCAATACTATGGCTCCTTTATTTGTTAAGGTTTATACTTTATTTACCGGGGGCAAAACTCAGGAAGCGATGGCCCTTTTTAGCCAAGGGTATTCTTTGATAAAAGCCAGTTATACTGAGGTCAACCCGACCTGCATTAAATATCTTTTATCTTTAATGAATTTAGCAAGCGATGAAGTCCGCCTTCCCCTTGGCACCATTAGCGATGAAAGTAAAAAAATGCTTAGTCAACTTTACTTACAAACTTCAAAGGAAATACTTTTATGAACAAAAAAATTTCCGTTTTAAAATTTGGTGGCAATACCCTTGCTAATAAAGAAAAAATTTTACTAGCAGTTAAACTTATCAAGCAACGCTGGCAGGAAGGCTGTTTGCCTGTTATTGTAGCCTCAGCCAATGGCAATTTTACGGATATTCTTTTAGATAATGCTTACACTCTAAGCCCTGCGCCAAACAAACGCGAACTTGATATGCTTATAACTACCGGCGAAAGAATAAGCGTTGCCCTTTTATCTATTGCTTTAAACGAGGCAGGTTTGCCCTCTGTTTCTCTAACGGGTTCGCAAATTGGCCTTATAACAACTTCCACCCACGCAGGCGCGCAAATTGTGGAAATTAAAAGCGATCGCTTAAAACGCGAACTTGAACAAGGGCATATTCCCATAATTGCCGGTTTCCAAGGAATAGGACAAAACAAAGAAATTACCACTTTAAAACGGGGGGGTTCGGATGTTTCGGCGGTGTTTATAGCCTCTTTCCTTGGGGCCGATCATGTGGAAATGATTAAAGATGTTGACGGAGTTTATGATAAAGATCCCAATATTAATAAAGATGCAAAAAAGTTAAATCTTTTAGATTTTGATGTTATGTATAAACTTGCTCTTGAGGGGGCAAATGTGTTGCACCCCGATGCCATAACTTTGGCAAAAGAAAAGGGCATAGAAATTAGAATAATTTACTATAAAACAGGTGTGGCAGGCACAATAATAAAATGATTAAAATAGCAATTTACGGCATTAACGGCCTTGTCGGTAGTTTGATGGAAGAACAATTAAAACACTTAACAAAACCTTATGAACTTTTAAGGGTCGGCAGTCAGGATAAACCCGTTGAAAGCGATATCGCAATTTTATGTACGGATGATGAAATAAGTTTTAACTTGGCTAGAATTTTAAAAGATAAAGCAAAATTTATTGTTGATATGTCGGCCAAATTTAGAAATGAACCAAATATCCCTTTAGTTATACCGGAAATTAACCCCCACGCTATAACTTTTAAAACGCAACTTATTTCAAGTCCAAATTGCACAACAACAGGGCTTGTAATGGCGTTAAATCCTTTAAAAAAGAAATATACTCTTGAAGAAGTTTTCTTTTCTTCTTATCAAGCCATTAGCGGTGGCGGCAAAAAACTTTTGGAAGATTTTAAGAACCCTTCTTCCTTATATCAAGCAAATTGTGTGCCTTTAATTGGTTCTATAAAAGAAAATTTATGGACGAGTGAAGAACTTAAAGGCTTAAATGAAACGCGCAAAATTTTGGAACTTCCCAAAATAAAAGTGCGCTGTCATTGTGTCAGAGTGCCGGTGGAAGTTTCGCATAGTTTATGTGTTTCTTTGCGCGCAAAAGAAGATTTTGATTTAGAATCTTTACCTTCTTTATTTGCCACGCAAAAAGGCCTTGTTTATGATACCAAAATCCATACGCCTAAAGAAGTGTCCGGCAGGGATGAAGTTTTTATCAGCCGTCTTAGACTTGACCCGGAAGATAAAAACTATATTCACTTTTGGATAACATTTGATAATCTTTTAAAAGGGGCAGCTTTAAACGGCAGGCAAATAGTTGCTTACTTAATGGAGAAGTTTTTATGATTAAAGTTTTTTTAAATGGCGCAAGCGGCCAAATGGGACAATTAATTACCAAAAATATTGATTTGTGTGAGGATATGCAAATTGTTGGCAAAAAAGATAAAGATGTTTTTGAAAACGGCGAAAAATTTGATATTTTAATTGATTTTAGTTTACCCGAAGGCGCAAAAGAGGCTTTCCAAATAGCAAAACAAAACAAGGCAGCTTTTTTGTGCGGCACAACAAATTTATCTGAAAGTTTTATAGCAATTTTAAAGCAGGAAAAAGAAATACCTGTTTTTTATTCCCCCAATGTCAGTATAGGTGTTTATCTTTTTGGTTGCTTGCTTAAAGAAGCCGTGCAAAAATATCAAGATTATAAGTTTGCTTTACACGAAGAACACCACGCCAAAAAGAAAGATGCGCCGAGCGGTACAGCCAAAGCCTTAGCTACTTTAATTAATTTCCCGCAAGAAAAAATTACTTACATCCGTAAAGGTCAGTTGCCCGGCACCCATAGTTTAACGATAACTTCTTTTGCCGGGGATGAAGAGATTTTGTTGCAACATAAAGCCTTAGATCGCAATTTATTTGCCTCTTCGGCAATCAAAATTGCCCGCTGGCTAGTTAGCCAAAAAGGCGGATTTTATACAATGGAGAATTTTGTAAAATGAAAATACATTTTGTTGGTATCGGTGGCGTGGGTATGAGCGCGCTTGCCCAACTTCACGCTATGAACGGCGATGAAGTTAGTGGTTCTGACCGCTTAATAAATAATGGTTTTACCCAGCTTCCTATTTGGCAAACTTTAATAAAACTTGGTGTAAAAGTTTTTCCCCAAAACGGCAGTGCAATTACCCCTGAAACAGATGCCGTTATTTTAACTTCCGCCATAGAACCGGATAATATAGAAATTAAAAAAGCAAAAGAGTATGGCATACCTGTTTTGCACCGCTCGGAACTTTTGGCAAAACATGTCAAAGAACACCACACTATTGCAATTTCCGGCACAAGTGGTAAAAGCACCACAACAGCAATGCTTTTTGAGATTTTGCGCCAAGCCGGCAAGGAACCTTCTTTAATCACAGGCGGTTTTTTGCTTTCTTTACAAGGGGAAGGCTTTTTTGGCAATGTCTATAAAGGCAAAAGCGATATTTTAGTTATTGAGGCCGATGAGTCTGATGGAACTTTGGTTAACTATCATCCTAAAATCGGGCTTATGCTTAATCTTGCCAAAGACCATAAAGAACTTGAAACTTTAAAAGGCTATTTTAAAAAGTTTAGAATTAATTGCGATAAATTTATTTATAATGGCGATCAAACAGACTTAGAAGAAATTGGTAAAGGCTCTTTAACTTTTTCTTTAAAGGATGCAACAAATATTAAAATGGATGGTTTTTGTTCCACCTTTGAAATTGAAGGAGTGCCTTTTAAAATCAATTTACCGGGCGAGCATTATATAAAAGATGCTCTTGGGGCAATAGCAGCCGCCCGCCAGGAGGGCGTTAGCCTTGAAGACTGCGCTATCGCGCTTGAAAACTTTAAAGGTGTTTGGCGCCGTTTTAATTCTATTGGCACTAAAAATCAAATAGAAGTTATTGACGATTTTGCCCATAACCCCCATAAACTTGCCGCCACTTTAAAAGCAGCGCACTTACGCGGCAAAAGGGTGCTAGCCTTTTTTCAACCGCATGCTTTTACAAGCGTGCAACTTTTACTTAAAGAATTTATTGACGAATTTAGCACAAATATCAAAGAGCAAGACCACCTTTGGCTTGGCGAAATTTATTATGCCGGTGGCACAATTCCGCCTAATATTTCAAGCAAACTTATTTATGAGGGGCTTAAACATAAAGGCACACCGGTTAGTTTTTTAAGTGGCAGAGATGACACTGCTAAAGATATTGCAGCTAGCGCAAAACCGGGCGATGTTATTTTGGTTATGGGCGCGCGCGATCCAACTTTAACCGACTATGCAAAGCAAATTTTTAATATGTTAAAATAAGTTAGAGGTTTTTAATATGAGTTCAAGAAGATTAGCCAGAGAATATGCCCTACAAACCTTGTATTATAGCGAGGCCGGCAAACTTACCCAAAACGATGCCGTTATGTTCGTTAATAGTTTTTTTGAAAATCTTAGCCAGCAACACTTTGATTTTTGCAAAGACATAGTGCAAGGCGTTAGTAAGAATCAAAAAGAAATTGACGAAATAATTGTTTCTTTTTCAAAAAATTGGTCGCTTGAAAGAATGTCAAGCGTAGATAGAGCCATTTTAAGAATGGCGACATACGAACTTGTTTTTAGCGCCGATAAAACGCCCATTGCCGCCATTATTGATGAATCCGTAGAACTTGCCAAAAAATATTCTACCGAAAATTCCGGCAAATTCTTAAACGGCATTTTAGATAAAATAAAAACTAAACGCAATGGATAAAAAAGAAGAGTTAGAAGAGTTAAAAAAGCAAATAGAATATCATAATAACCGCTACTATAATTTAGACTCACCGGAAATTTCTGATTATGATTATGATATGCTTTATGCCCGCCTAAAAACGCTAGAAAAAGAACTCGGCGTTCAAACCTCAAGTCCGACTCAAAAAATAGGGGGCGTTGCCTCTTCTTCTTTTGAACCGGTGGAGCATTTAACGCCGATGCTTTCACTAGATAATAGTTATAATGCCCAAGATATTTTAGATTGGCACGCAAGGTGCGCTAAAGCTCTTGGCTGTTCTGACTTTGAAATGATTGTGGAAAGCAAAATTGACGGCGTTTCCTGTTCTTTAAAATACGAGAACGGGCTTTTAGTTCAAGGTTCAACCCGCGGCGATGGCAAAATTGGCGAAGATATAACAGAGAACCTAAAAAATATTAACTCAATTCCCCACAAACTTAAAGGCGCGGGACAAGGCGTTTTAGAAATCAGGGGCGAAGTTTTTTTAGATAAAAAAGATTTTGCTTTTTTAAACGAAAGTCAGTTAGATAAAGATTTACCGCCCTTTGCCAATGCAAGAAATGCTGCTGCCGGTTCTATCCGCCAAAAAGATCCGCTTATAACAAAAAGCCGTCCTTTAAAATTTTTTGCGCACTCTTACGGCTCTGGCATAAATAATATTTCTTCTTTTAGCGATTTTATTAAACAATGCCAAGAATTTGGCTTTCAAGTTTCGCCTGTCAGGCACACTTTTAAAGATATTAACCAAGTAATAAAATTTTATAATGATTTTAAAGAAGGCTTAAAAAATCTTCCCTTTGATGCAGATGGCCTTGTCGTTAAAATAAACGATTTTAAATATCAAGCCGAACTTGGCCAAACAGCCAAAAGTCCTAGGTGGGCTGTTGCTTTTAAATATTCGGCCGAGCAAGTTAAAACAAAAGTTAAAGATATAATTTTTTCAGTCGGCAGAACAGGCATAATTACGCCGGTTGCTTCCTTAGAGCCGGTTGCTTGCGCAGGGGTTATAATATCTTCCGCCACGCTTCATAATTTTGATGAAATTAAACGCCTTGGCGTTCAAGTCGGTAGCGAAGTTATTATTGAACGCGCAGGCGAAGTTATACCAAAAGTTGTCAAAGTTGTATCAAATGCAAATACAACAAAAGATATTGTGCCAAGCGTTTGCCCCGTCTGTCAAAGTCCTGTTTACAAAGATGAAGAAGCCGTTGCCTACCGCTGCCCTAACCCTGCTTGCCCGGCGCAAATTAAAGGTTCTTTGGAGCACTTTGTCAGTCGTGATGCTATGGATATAGAAGGTTTTGGCACAAGTGTTATAAACCAACTCGTTGATAGCAAGAGGATAACAAGTTATAGCGATATTTATTCTCTTACAATTTTTGATTTAATGCAACTGGAGTTTTTTGGTGATAAAAAGACCGATAATCTTTTAAACGCCATAGAAAAAAGCAAAAAAACACCGCTTGATAAATTTATTTTTGCTTTAGGTATTCGTCATGTCGGTTCTAAAACAGCAGAAATTTTGGCAAGACATTTTCAAAATATAGAAAACCTACAAAATGCCACTTTAGAAGATTTACAAAAAATCGGCGATGTCGGCCCGGTTGTGGCAACAAGTATTTTTAACTTTTTTAAAACGCCAAAAGTGTTAAAAGATTTGGAAAATTTAAAGAAATCTGGTTTAATTTTAACTGCCCCTGCCGCAAAAAAGAGCGCAATTTTAGAAGGTAAAACTTTTGTTTTTACGGGCGAACTTGAAACTTTAACACGCGCGCAAGCACAAAACTTAGCCAAGCAAAATGGTGCAAAAGTATCTGATAGCGTTTCCGGCAAAACTTACGCAGTTGTGGCAGGCAAAGATGCCGGCAGCAAACTTGCCAAAGCGCAAAAACTCGGCATAAGAATAATGACCGAACAAGAATTTTTATCTTTAATTAACAAAGAGGATAAATAAACTATGCAAGATACCCCCGAAAAAGACTATTATGAAATTATAGATATAAAGAATCAGGCAAAATACAAAGTTTGGCAAGAAACATCAGATACAAAAAGATATAGTTCTGATTTAAGAAACCCGTATAACAATATAGATTTTTCTAATTTTGAAGCACAAAATTACGGCAAAGTTTTTAAAAGGACAATTTCCCCACAAGTAAAACAAAAAGAAAAATCAATGCTAGCTAAAATTATCGGCATACTTGCTATCGTTTATTTTATTATGTGGTTGATATTGTTGGCAGTGCTTTTTATGATAGATTTATTTGGTCCTTCTGAAATTCATTATTCCTTGCAGGAAGACACCTCTGTTTTTGCTCCTTTTATTGGGCTTTTTGCCCTTGTGTTTTTTATACTATCTTTATTCTTTTTATTTTTGCTACCAAAATTTTTCTCGGGTTTTCTTATACAAAAAGCTACACTGAAGGTCTCGGACGTTCTTTATAAAAGTCTTAGCAAACCGACACTTGCAGATTTAAAGAAAGCATTTTTTAATGCTTTAAAAATAGAATATTATCCTATTAATACGGTTTTATCCCAAGTGGATAATATAAGCGAACTTATGGCTAAAATAAACCCTGCTTACAAAAAATTTGTTAGAGCGGATGATTTTATTTCTCTTAATCATAAAAATTTACCTATTAGCATTGTGGAGTATAGATCAGTCGGGCAAGAGGCCAGCAGTTGCATTTTTATAGCAACAAAAATAAATAAGCATATTACCAGAGAAACTTTTGTAAAAGCAAAAGATTCTTCTATACAAAGTGTTTCTTTCTCAGATAATTTTTTGGTGCAATCTTTTAACCCGGCGGAAGCACGCATCCTTTTAACCCCTGCTTTTAGGGCAAGATTGTTAAAGTATAGAAAAGAACATAATAATTGCCAAATTGATATTTTATTTAGCAATAAAGTATCTGATAAAGAAAATATTTTTATTTGTATTCCTTCTCAAAAGAATTATTTTGAAATGCCCGAACAAGATTGGAAGGATGAAACAAAATCTTATCAGATTATCAGTGAAATAAGAGAAATTTTGCTTATCGTTGATGCCCTTAAACTAGACCAAGATATAGAATTATAAAAATTATTTCATTTCCGCAAAAAGCATTTCATTAACTTTCTGCCAGGATTTCTTTAAATTAACTTTTTTATATTGTTTATAATTAAGATTATCGGAAACTATTTTAATTGATTTAATTTTTGGGAAAATCGTTGCCAAAATATATAATTCCATATCAAAAATGCCTTTATGTTTAGATTTTTCCACAAAATCAGTTGAGGTATAGCATTTAACTTTTGATTTTTTATCAAGGGTGTAAGTTCTATCTTTAGCAAAGTTTGAAGGTCTTTCCCTGCCTGATTTGCCGACGACTACAACCTCGCCCACATCAAAAGCATTAGCACCGCAGTAGCCGACATTAAAAAACTTATCGCCTTCTTTAAAAACCCCTTTTTTAAATAGTTTAATTATGGTTCTTAAGGTTGCATATTCGCCAAAACCGGTAATTATTATTTTTGCTTTACTTTCCAATTTTTTAGGTATTTTAACTTCCTTTGCTTCTAATTCTTCTGCTATAAAAATATAATTCATTTTTGCTCCTAAAAATTCTCCTTAATATCTTTCTTTTTAAAATCGGGGTGTATGCCAAAACGCGTAATACAAAAATCGTATTTTATCGGGTCTTTTGGGCAGAACTTGGCAAGGGAAGCGGAAATTTCTAAAGCGGTTTTCATATCGGTTTGATTGCGTTTTGTTAAACCAAGCGCGCGTGCGTTTCTGTGCATATGAACATCAAGTGGCACAATAAGGCACGCCGTCGGTATTTTGGTCCATAAACCGCAGTCAACATTATCTTTACGCACGCACCAACGCAAAAACAAATTTATTCTTTTAAGGGCGCTTTTTTTATCCGGGTCCGGCACTAGAGATTTTACATCCCCAAAAGAACGCAAGGTTTTGCAAAAATTATTTAAAGCAAATAAAAAATCTCTTTTTCCTTGCGTGTAAAACTTATAAAAAAGATTTTCCAAAGATTTTTCTTTTTCCAAAATTGTTTTTATCGCAAATAAAAAATTAACAAGTTCTTCTTCGGTAGTAAAGCGATATTTAAAATTTTTAAAATCTTTTTTTAAATCTTGTTTTGTTTTGGTAAGAAGATATTTTTTGGGTTTTTCTCCCATAATGTCAAAAATCTTATTTAAATTTTTTATTATTTGTTTAACATTACCATAAGCAAAACACGCGCTGATAAGGGCTGCCACCTCTCTATCTTCGGTGTTTTTATATCGGTAAACAAACATTAAGGGGTCAGGTTCAATCAAATCAAAGCGGTTATATTTTTTATAAAGTATTTCCAAGTCCATTAAATAAATGTTAGCATATATGTATATGAAATTAAATGACCTCTTTGAAGATTCTTCTTTGCCCGCAACGGAAATTGCGGGTCTTACTCAAAATTCCGCCAAGGTAAAAAAAGGTTTTGTGTTTTTTGCCGTAAAAGGCTATACTATTGACGGCCATGCCTTTATTGATGATGCTATAAAAAAAGGTGCCGTTGCCGTTATAAGCGAGCAAAAATTATCTTTAAAAGAAGTCCCTTCAATTTTAGTTAAAAATATCACAATTTCTATGGCGCGTGCCGCCTGTAAATTTTACAATTACCCGTCTGATAAATTAAAAGTTATCGGCCTTACCGGCACAAAAGGCAAAACAAGCACCGCCTATTTAACGGAAAGTATTTTATTTGCAGCAGGTTTAAAGCCGGCAGTTTTTGGCACAATAAATTACCGCGCAAACGGCCACCTTATCAGCCAAGCGCCAAACACCACGCCCGAGCCGCTTGTGTTAGAAGAAATGATTAATTTTAGCCAAAAGCAAAATTGTGATACTCTTGTTATGGAAGTTTCTTCCCACGCTTTAGAATTACACCGCACCGAAGGCATAAATTTTGATATTGCACTTTTTGCCAATCTTCAAAGGGACCATTTAGATTTTCACTTAAATTTTGAAAATTATTTTGCCGCCAAAGTTAAACTTTTTGATAATCTACTTAGCGCGCAAAACACTAAAAAAGAAAAAACTGCCGTTATAAATATTGATGATGAATACGGCAAAAAACTTTATAATTATTTAAACGGCAAAGTTAAAATTATCACTTATGGTATTAAAGAAAAAGCCGATTTACACGCTACTAATATTAACCCTTCTTTAGAAGGTGTTGATTTTGAAATTAACGGCAAAAAAGCACATATCAATTTGCTTGGCGCGCATAATGTTTACAATGCGCTTGGCGCGGCGGCCTGCTCGCTTGCGCGCGGTATTTCTTGGGATGCGATTTTGGCAGGACTAAAAAATTTAAAAGGCGTGCCCGGTCGTATGCAAAGAGTTGACGAAGGCCAAAACTTTTATGTTTTTGTAGATTTTGCTTATACTAATGAGGCACTTTTAAGGGCTTATGAAACTTTAAAACCCTATCAAAAAGGCCGCTTGATAACAATTTTTGGTTGCGGCGGCCAGCGCGATAGAACAAAACGCCCCTTAATGGGCGCAAGTGCCACCGCAAACAGCGATTTAGTTTTTTTAACAAAC
>JAFQAA010000031.1 GCA_017417005.1 Elusimicrobiaceae bacterium
AGGTATTATTGATAAAGCAGTTTTAGCAGTTAAAAACCACAAGAAAGCAGTTATTATCGGCGTTGCTTGTGTTATTGCCCTTAGTGCAATTATCGGCGGAGTAAAAAGTTATCAAGCAAAAAAATATCAAAAACTTTGGAGCGATTTTTTCCTTGCCCAATATAACACCGCCCAAAGCGAAAAGGGTTCTGATTTATCCGCTCTTGAAACTTTTGTTTCTAATAATAAAAATACAACTGCCGGCGCCCAGGGCGCAATGATGCTGGCCGAAATTGCCTGGCAAAATAAAGATTATAAAAAAGCAGAAGATTTATATAACCAGGCAGCCCAGGTTAAAACTTTTGAACCTATGGCTAAAGCTGCTTTAATTGTTGCAAAACTTGCCCAAAACCAGTATGACGAGGTTATTTCCTTAGCAGATGATTTTGCAAAAACTTACGGCACCCACTTTGCCTTTACGCAAGTTTTGCAAAACAAAGCTTTGGCTCTTGAGTTAAGCGGCAAAACTGCTGAAGCAAAAGAAGTTTACACCCAAATTATCCAGCAAGAACCAAGCGGCTACAATGCTTTATTTGCCGAAAATAAACTTAGAACTTTAAAATAAGTTCTTATTTTCTGTTTAAGTTTTATAAAAGCCCTCCTTATAAAAAAGGGGGGGTTTTATTTATCGGATATTTCTTTTGTATAATAAATTTAGCAGTAATCTACATAAAGTAAGGAATATAAATATGAAGAATAGTCATAAACTTTTTAATTCTATGGCGCAACTGGTGGCGCAGCAATCCACTTGTTGCCGTCTTAAAGTGGGCGCCGTTTTAGTAAAAGATAACAGAGTTATCAGTATGGGTTTTAACGGGGTTGCCAGCAAACAAGAACATTGTGAAGATATTTTTAAAAATTTATACGAAGAAAAATATAAAAACCAATTTGCAACCCTTGAAAATTTTTTAAAGAGTAAAGAATTTTATGATATGCACGGCCAATTTTCTAACGATAATGAACTGCACGCCGAGCAAAATGCCATTTTATTTGCGGCAAAAAACGGCATTTCAACCAAAGGCGCTCACATTTATATCACGCTTTCGCCTTGCATTCATTGCGCTAAAATTATTACTGCTGCCGGCATAGAAAAAGTTTACTTTAGCGAACTTTACGACCGCTCCCAAGAAGGCATAAATTTTCTAAAGAAAAATAATATTTCCTGCGAGCATCTAAAGTTTTAAATAAAAATTTTTGCATAAAGCACAAGCAAAACCCCCGTTTTCCTAAAAAAGAAAACGGGGGGAATTTTTAATACTTTTTAATTGCTTTACTCTCTTATCAAGCAACCGCGCGCATCGTGTTGATCATCGTGATTAGCACCAGCTTGGGCGGCACAATAGCAGCAATTCATACCTGCATCAAAGTAGTGTGCTTCCATAGTGCAACCGGCACTACAAGTCATCGTGCTATAATAAGCACCCGGCACATTAAATTGCCTTTGCGTGCAACTATTTGTTTGGTTGTAAACACCATAGCTATAGTTATATTGGTCTTTTGCATCACATAAGCATTGTCCGCAATTCTCATCCCAGGTGCTACCGGGCGGGCATTTTAAGCAACCGCTACCCTCATACCAATTTGTGCCGGTCGGGCAAGCACATACATCATTAATACTTGACCCTTGATAATCATTGTTTGTTCGTGGCCCTGTTCCACTAGGGCAGAAACATCCTGTTTGCGCTGCTGCGCCATTATAACCCGGCCTATACGGATTTGTATTTGATGATTTATTATACTGATAACCTTGTGTGCCAACAGGGCAACAAGTTCTGCCGATTATCGTTTGCCAATAATCACTTGTTCCATTACCATAAAGAGCACCAGCATTTATAAATTCTGTTCTTGCAATATCACTAGAGCATTTACAATAACCGCCGTCTTTAATATTTGAATCTTCTTGCCACACCATTCCTGCTGGGCATTTGCAAGGCCCGC
>JAFQAA010000032.1 GCA_017417005.1 Elusimicrobiaceae bacterium
GAAATTAAATAATTTGCCGGGTTAGAATAGTTTTTAACATTATCGGCAACTATTCTAATAGCGTTTGTTTCACCTTCGGCCACTCTCATTTTTGCCTCTGCGATACCTTCTGCTTCCAAAATTCTTGCTTTCTTTTCACCTTCGGCTTTATTGATTGCGGCTTCTTTCATACCTTCTGCCTGCAAGATTTGGGCTTTCTTTTGACCTTCTGCTTCCAAGATGATAGCGCGGCGTTCGCGTTCTGCTTTCATTTGTTTTTCCATAGCATCTCTAATGGCAGGTGGCGGGGTAATATCTTGCAATTCAACTCTGTTTACTTTAACGCCCCATTTATTAGAAGCTTCGTCAAGAATATCTCTAAGTTTAGCGTTAATAATTTCTCTTGAAACTAAAGTTTGGTCAAGTTCAAGTTCACCGATAACATTTCTTAAAGTTGTTTGGGTCAATTTTTCAATAGCCAAGGGCAAAGAAGCCACGCTGTAAGTTGCTTTAAAAGAATCTGCCACTTGGAAATATAACAAAGCATTGATTTGAATGCTAACATTATCTTTTGTGATGACTGACTGGCTGGGAAAGTCATAAACATTTTCCCTCATATCAATTCTATCAACCATTCTGATAGTGGAATAGGTGTGCGGGCCGCTGTCGTAGGTAACTTTCCAGGCGATAGAGCGCGGTTCGTCAATTATTGGGATAATAAAGTGTAAACCAGCTTTTAAAGTTCCGTTATAACTACCCAGTCTTTCAATAATCATTCCTTCTGATTGTTGAATAATCCTTACCCCTTTTGCAAGCAGGACTATTGTGAAAAATACAAATACTACAAATGCTGCTACTAACATTTTTTACATCCTCCTTATTTTTTATCTACAATCAAAGTTATTCCGTCAACTTTTTTAACTTCCACCTTATCGCCTTGTTTTAGGGCTTCTTGGGCTTTAACTTCCCAAATATCGCCGTCGCTTTTGATATAGGCTTTATTTTCTTTAATTTCGGCAACCTTAAAAGTTTTGCCGATTAAAGCATCAATACCACTGGCAACGGGTTGTTTGTTTTTATAAAGATATTTTAAAGCAAAAGGTCTTAAAGTCATAAAAAGTATAAGCATACTTACGCCCATTGCCGCAAGTTGCCAAGTGGTGCTTAAACCAAGATAGGAAAAAAGCCCCGCCACAAAAGCACTTAAACCAATGCAACTTAAAGTAAAATCTATGGTGAAAATTTCTCCAATTAAGCAAAGAAAACCTAAAATAAGCCAAGTAGTATAAGCCATCAAAAAACCTCCCTATATATTAAGATACTTTTATTATATCTTATTTTGCTATTTTATTTTCAATAATCTCGCGTGTGGTTTTTTTAAGTATGGGATGCACAAAATCAGGGGCAATTTCCACAAGGCCTTTCATAACAAACATACGCTCGTGGGCGCGTGGGTGGGGGATAGTTAAATTAGGCGTATTTAAGATAATATCGTCGTAGTAAATAATATCTAAATCAATTATGCGCGGGCCGTCTTTAAAAGTTTTTTTGCGGCCCATTTCTTTTTCAATTTCTTTTAATTTTTTAAGTAATTCTTGTGGTTCTAAATCGGTAGTTATCAAACAAACGCCGTTTAAAAAATCTGCCTGTTCTAAAAAGCCTTGTGGTTTTGTTTTATAAAAAGAACTTACTTTTTGAACTTTGCTAAACTCGGCTAATTTCTTTAAAGCTGTGTTTAAATTTTCTTCTAAATTGCCGATATTTGAGCCAAGGGCAATAAAAACTTTACTCTTCATAAATTGCCCCATAATTTTCTTTTTCGTTTAGTTCTATACGGCAAATTTGGGGGAAAGTTTTTTTAATTTCTTCAAACAAATAAATTGCCAAAACTTCCGTTGTGGCAGGGGGGATAATATCGTTTAAAACTTTATTTTCAAGGCGGGCATTTATTTGTTTTAAAAGTTTTTCTACTTCTCTAAAATCAACTAAAAAACCTTCCGCGTTTAAAGGGCCTTTTAGAAAAATTTTATATTTAAAATCGTGGGTGTGGTTTGCCTCGCTCAAAGCTCCGCCGTGATAGTGATATGCTTTAAAACCAGAAGATACCCAAATGGTTGTTGTTTTATTTTTCATTTTCTATTGCTCTTAAAAATTCTAGTGTTTCTTTTACATCATGCACTCTTAAAAAATCTGCTTTTGCCTGGGCAGACAAACGGGCTGCTTTTAAAGAAAGTTCTAAAGAATAATCGGTAAAACTCTTTCTACTTGCACCGACGAGTAAAGGTAAATCAAGCGCTTTAAAAAAATCTAAATTTTCCAAAAGTTGCCAGTTTTGCTCGCGCGTTTTAGCAAAGCCAAGGCCGATATCCAAAATTATATTTGTTTTTGGCAAATTGTGTGCTTTGGCAACTTCAATTTTTTCTCTAAAGAAATCAAAAATATCAGTTAAAAGATTATCATACTGGCAATTTTCCTGCATAGTTTGCGGCGTGCCGCGAGCGTGCATTATTACAAGTTTTATATTATAAGCAGCGGCAAGGCCTGCAAGTTTAGGGTCGGCAAGGGCGCTTACATCATTAATAATTTGCACGCCTTCATCAGCAGCGGCCAGCGCGGTATCAAAATTTGTTGTGTCTATGGAATAGATAGCCTCTGGAAAGCGTTTCTTTAGTTCTCTTATAATAGGGATAGTGCGTTTAAATTCTTCTTCCTGGGGTACTTCGCTTGCGCCGGGTCTAGAAGAAGCCCCACCAATATCAATAATACTAGCCCCTTCTTTTAAAATATCTTCTGCTCTTTTTATGGCATTATCTAAGGTAGTGTATTTTCCGCCGTCGTAAAAAGAATCCGGTGTAGTATTTAAAATCCCCATTAATTGCATAAAACAACTCCTATAAAAGTGCTATATTTTTTGCACAAATTGCAAAAATTCCTGGCGCACTTCGGGCTTTTCAAAAACACCTCTTAAAGCACTTGTAATCATTTGCGCTTGGTGTTTTTCCACCCCGCGCGAACAAATACACATGTGTTGTGCGCGACAAACAACCATAACGCCAAGTGGCTTTAAATTTTCCATTAAACTATCGGCAATTTGCGCAACAAGATTTTCCTGTATTTGTAATCTTCTTGAATAAATTTCAACAAGGCGTGCAAGTTTTGAAATACCTATAACTTTTTTATCCGGCAGATAGCCAATACTTATAGTGCCAAAAAAGGGTAAAAAGTGGTGTTCGCAAACGCTGTAAAATTCAATATCCTTTAAAATGACCATTTCTTTGCAGGAACCTTCGGTAAAAGTTTTTAAAACGCTGGCCGGGTCTTTTTTATAACCGCTAAATAATTTTTCCCAGCTTTTAACAATTCTTTTTGGGGTTTCTTTAAGGCCTTCTCTATTTGGATTTTCGCCGATATAACTAAGTAAATCGCGCCAATGGCTAAGGGCTTTTTCCTGGGTCATTTTATTTTTATTAACTTGTGCATTTGCACGCTTAGGTGCATTTTGGGATACTTTTTTACTATTTGAACGCATTTTGCGGTATTCTCCTTTTTGGCTGAATTTGGTTGTAAATATAAATTATATTTTTTGTATTTTAAAATTTCTTTTAGAGTGGTTTTTTCGTCAATAACTAATTTTATTATACTTGCTTTTTTAAGCATTTTACTTGCTACATATTTTTTAGGCGAAACGGCAACAAAATCAAAATATTTTGTGTCAATATCAATAGAGCCGTTTGTTTCCAAATGGACCTGATATTTTTTTGTTTTTAAAAGTTTTGCTAAAGGTATAATATTTTGTTCGCAAGGCTCACCGCCGGTAATAATAACAAGTTTAGCAGGATATTTTTTTATTTCTTTTAAAATCTCTTTTTCCGTTAGTAAAAAATTAACTTTTTGGGCATATTTTGTGTCGCACCACGCACAACCCATAGTGCAAGTAGCAAGGCGCACAAAAACAGCCGCACTCCCGCTAAAAGGGCCTTCGCCCTGAAGGGAATAAAAAATTTCATTTACTTTTAATTGCTGCGGCATCTTCATTTTCCCAAACTTCAAGGGTTTTTAGAGATAAATTTTTTTCTTTTAACAAAGCGGAAACTTTATCAAAAAGATACTGGCAAATATTTTCTGCCGTTGGGTTAGGCACAAAATCATTTAAAAATTTATGATCCGGCAAGGCAGATTTGAGAAGCGGTTTTAATTGTTTAAAATCATAAATCATACCGCTTTCTTGCAAAGGTCCTTCAATTTCAAAAACGACCTTCCAAGTATGTCCGTGTAAGTTTGCGCAATCGCCGTTGTAATTAGGCAATTTATGGGCGGCAGAAAATTTAGATTTTATTCTTAAAAACACTTCTTATTCCTCGTTAGTTTTGCTTTGCTCTGCTTTGATTTTGTTTAAAATAAATTGGGAATATACCATAAATAAAACAAAGCAAATAGGCCATACAAAAGGGATATTAAACGGAAGTATAATTACAAGAAAGAAGAACAAAAAGGCCGGTGCAAGCAGATAGCAGCAAATGCTACAAACATCGCCAAAAGATACCTCTGCTTTAACAAATAATTGGCTAATAGCGGTTGCGATTATTGCCAAAATAATTAAGAATCCCATAAGGAAAAGCACCATAAAAGGTATCAAAAGCACAGCTGCCAAAAATAAAACCCTTTTTATATAATTAATTATTTCTTCCTCATTATCCAAAATATATTGTCCGTTTAAGGTAATATTTGTATTCTTATCAAGATTCATATCATAACTTTGTACTTGTCCGTCCCTAACCATATAAATTGTAGTATCGGTTATAAGAATTCCTATTCCTTCTTGCACTATTTGGGTTGGATAAACGGGTTCGGTTCTAGAAGTATCAAAAACTATTTTTTGGTCTAAGCCTTCCGGGGTAAATTCGTATAACTGGCCATTATTTGCAGTCAGTTTGCCATCTTTTATTTCAATATCAGGCATAACCTGGGCTACTTGTTCCGTGATTTCTTTAAAGAACGGGGTTAAGGGCGGGGTTTTTATTAAAATAACTGCAAAAAATAAAATACTAAAAGCTACAAGCAAATAAACTAAAAAAAGCAAAGTTTTCCAAAAGCTTTGTTTAGTTGCCTTGATATAAGTATTTAGATTATAAATTGCTTTAAAAGGCGAAAGTAAAAAATCTGCCATAATATATTCTCCTTGATATTAAACTCTATACTTTTAGTATAGCAAAAAAGAAGATAAAAAAAGCGTTGCTAAGGCAACGCGGAGTTTTTTAAAAATGGTGTCACCGGGTGGGCTCGAACCACCGACCTAGCGCTTATGAAACGCTCGCTCTAACCAGCTGAGCTACGGTGACATTAAACTTGCTACCTTTTTATTATATCAAATATTTTAAATTCTTCGCAAGGGGGGATAAGATTTTAAAACAGCAAAAGGCCCAAAGCCATCACAAGCATACCGGCTAAAATGCCCCAAATTATTTTGTGCCCCTGGCCGTATTCGTGGGCGGTTGGCAAAAGTTCATCTAGCGAAATATAAACCATAATTCCGGCCGTCAAAGCAAAAGCAAAGCCGAAGGCCGGCCCTTTTAAAAAATTTTTAAAAATAAGGTAGCCGATAATTGCGCCTGCCGGCTCGGCCAAGCCCGATAAAGTTGCATACCAAAAAGCCTTTTGCTTGCTATTAGTTGCATGGTAAATTGGCAAAGCAACGGAAATTCCTTCCGGTATATTATGCAAAGCAATAGCCACGGCAATAGAAATACCTGTTGGCGTATTTGTTAAAGTTGCCATAAAAGTTGTTAAACCTTCCGGGAAGTTGTGAATAGCCAAAACAAGCGCGGTAAAAAGCCCCACTCGGTTTAATTTAGCCTGCTTATTAAGTTTTTTTTCTTCTAAGTGGTGGTTAGGCAAAAAATAATCAATAAGCCAGGCAAACAATGCCCCGATAAAAAAGAAAAGTATTGTTAAGGCCTCAGCTTCTTTTGGCAAGTATATTTTGGCAAGTGCGTGGGTAGATTCCGGAAGTAATTCCATAAAACTAACATAAATCATAACCCCGGCTGAAAAACCAAGACCAAGGGCAAGCGCGTTTAAATTTTCTCTTTTAAAAAAGAAAGCAAGAAACCCACCTATACTTGTGGCAAGGCCCGCAAGCAAAGTTAAAGTTAAAGCAAGTGTGATATTTTGTTGCATAAAGAAAGTCCCCCAAAACCATTTTAGCAGATTATCTTATAAATGCAAAGCGTAAAAATCATTTTTTAGCGCTAGGTATAATTTGCTCGTGAAAGAAGTAATTTACAACAACAGGTTTTTTGCCAAAAGGGGCACTTTTTGTATCGTCATTTCTTAAATATGTAAAACCTTCTTTTTTAGTAAAAGAGGCAATTTCCTTATCTAACTTATGCCAATAAGTTCTATCATTTTTTAAGTAAATTGCTTGGTAAAGCCCGTCAAATTCCGAGTGGTGTTTGTGTATCCAAGTTAAAATAGTTTTTTTATAATCACCGCGTAAATTTAGGTTCTCAAGCCAAACCAAATTGCAGCGGTCTTGGGTGGCTTTTATTATGGTTTTAACATCGGTTATAGCGGGGAAAATCGGTGATATAAAACAAGTGGTATTTATGCCGGCTTCATAAAAAATTTTCATTGCTTTAAGGCGGCGTTTTATGCTTACGGCTTGGTCCATTTCCTGTTTAAAGTTTTCATCTAAAGTATTTATAGAAAAGGATACACGCGCATTAGGAAAAGTCTTTATTAAATCTAGATCGCGCAAAATTAAATCAGATTTCGTTGCAATACTCAAGAATACTCCACTACCTTTAAGTTCTTCAAGCAAGGCGCGCGTTCTTTTATAATGGGCCTCAAGGGGTTGGTAAGGGTCGGTAACGGAACTTAAAAAAACCTCTTTACCGGCATATTTTTTAGGGCTTCTTATACAAGGCCAGTATTTCACATCAACAAAATGGCCCCAAGGTTCAAGGTGGTTTGTAAAGCGTTTCATAAAAGAGGCATAGCAATATTTGCAAGCGTGCGTGCAGCCCACATAAGCATTGGCGGAAAAATCAGAAACAGGTAAATTTGATTTAGTTAAAATATTTTTTGTTTTAATGTCTTTTATAATAATTTCCATATAATTATTTTATTAAAAAAACTTTTTGCGGGCAATAAAAAATACGAGGATTGCGTTATATTAGTGTAGGGCAAACAAAAGGGCGTTTGCAAAGCAGTATTAAAAGCAAAGTATAAGAGGAGGTTATATGAAAAATACACTAGGAAAAGTTTGTTTAATGTCCGGTCTTGTAGTTTTTAGTTTAAGCGGTTGCTATGGCGGTGGCTCAATGATAGTTTATCAAAAACCGCCAAAACCAAGACAGCATTATATTGTTTATAAAGCGCCGCCCCCGCCAAAACCGCACCGCGCGCCGCATTTTCTTATGCCAAAAGCACCAAAACAGGCTTTTCTACCTCCAAATTTTAGGCGTGGCGGGCATCATAGATAAAAGATATATGGGAGTTTCTTTTTATTAAAGAGACTCCCATTTTTAAACAATATTATTCTTTTTCCAGGTCTTGCTTGCATAAAATACTATGCCGATAAAGAAGGGGGTAAAACCGGCCAGGGCATCACCGAGCCAAAAACCAAAATAACCCATTTTAAAACTTAAACCAAATAAAAACGATAAGCCAATACGCAAAATAATGCCGTCCAGCAAAGCCGTTGCAAAGTTAACAGCGTAATTCCCGCTTCCGTTGATAAAAGCGTTCATACCGCTGCGCGCCGCACTGCCCCAAAATATCAAAATTGCAATTGGGATATAGCCCATACCTATATTTATAACCTCGCTATCACTGGTAAAAATGCTGTAAATTTCTATCGGGAATAAAACCATAGCAATAGTAAACACGATAGCCACGTTACAAGTAATTTTAAAAATGGCAATAATAATTTCCTTTATTCTTTCATATTTCTCTGCCCCGATATTTTGCCCCACCATAGAAGCTCCCGCCGTGTTAAAAGCGTTGGAAATTAAATTTGTTGTGCTGTTTATTTTATTTGCCACCCCCGCAAAAGCGGAAACCGCCACACCATAGGAATTTATCCACGAGTTCACGCATAATTTTGATAAGTGTATGGAGGCATTTTTTATAGCCATTGGCACGCCCAGTTTAATTAATTGTATAAGCATTTTGGGATCCCATTTAACAAAGTGCAGCCAAGATATTTTTAGCCCGTAATTTTTGCGGTGTGTATAAATATACCAAAGGCAAAAAATAAAAGAAACCCCTTGGCTTATTATTGTTGCTAATGCCGCACCGGCGGCCCCTTTTTTTAGGCCAAGCACCAAAATTAAATCTAAAAAGATATTTAAACTTGCCGATATCGCAATAAAAATAAATGGCCTAAGCGAATCGCCCATACCGCGCAAAATTGCGCTTGCCGTATTATATCCGTAAATAAAAATAAGGCCTAAAATTGAAATTGTTGAGTAGGCAAGCGCCTGGCTAAAGGCTTCTTTTGGGGTATTCATTAAGTGCAGAAATGGCACTCTTAAATAAAAACACAAAACACTTATTATTATTGAACAGACAATTAAAAAGGCAAACATAGTTGCAACAAAGCGACTTAATTTATTTTGTTTTCTTGCGCCAAGATATTGCGCAATTAAAACTTGCCCCGCATTAGAAAACCCCATAGCAATAAAAGTTAAAAAATGGGTAATATCTCCGCCAACAGATACGGCCGAAAGGCCAACCTTGCCCATACTCTGCCCTACTATAACCATATCGGCAATATTGTAAACTATTTGTAATAAATTTGATAAAAATAAAGGGGTGGCAAACACTAAAAGCTGCTTAAAAACCTTGCCTGAAGTAAAATCTGTGATGTGTTTTTTCTTTGCCATAAATAAAGTATATCATTTTATTAACTATAACTATTTTTTATTATATAAAGTTTGAAAATTTTAAAATAAAATTTGTAAAATTGATTATAAATTAAATCTAAATAAGGGGATAAATTATGAAAGTTTTACTTATTAACGGCAGTCCGCATAAAGAAGGTTGCACTTTTACAGCATTAAGTGAAATTGCAAAAACTCTTAGCAAACATCAAATTGAAGCGGAAATTTTCCATATCGGCACAAAGCCTGTGGCCGGTTGTATTGCTTGCGGCAAATGTAGAACAAGCGGTAAATGTATTTATGAAGATGAGGTCAATAAAATCGGTGCACGCTTGGAAGAATTTGACGCAATAGTTTTGGGTTCGCCTGTTTATTATTCCGGCCCAACAGGCCAGCTTTGCTCCTTTTGCGATAGACTATTTTTTTCTAACTCACGCAAAATGGCCGGCAAACTTGCCGCTGCGGTTGTTTCTTGCAGGCGTGGCGGGGCAACGGCCTCTTTTGACCGCTTAAATAAGTATTTTACTATTACTAATATGCAAGTTGTGGGCTCGCAATATTGGAATATGGTGCACGGCTTTACCCCAGAAGATGTTAGAAAAGATAAAGAGGGCCTTCAAACTATGCGCACCTTGGGCGAAAATATGGCCTGGCTTTTAAAATGTATTGAACTTGGCAAAAAGAACGGCATTTTAAAACCGCAATATGAAGTGCCTACTTTTACCAATTTTATAAATTGAATTTCTAAAAAAAGAGGAAAATAAAATGTTAAAAAAAATAATAATTATTCTTATTATTCTAGCTTTAACCGGCGCAGTAGTTGCTCTGGTGCATAATTTAAAAGTAGCCTATAAAAATAAAAAAGAACTTGCCGCTTTTAAGGATAATTTGTCTTATAGGGCTAGTCTTGGCAAGGTTTTGGTTATTTATTATTCTTGGATGGGGCACACCCAGGCTATTGCAAACCAAATTGCCGCTTTAACTAAGGCAGATGTTTACCGCATTGAAACAGCAGAAGTTTTTAAATCTTCCCCGGCATTTTATACGCGTGTTAAAAAAGATTTATTAAACAAAAATTATCCTGAACTTAAAGGCTCTATGCCTGATTTAAGTTCTTATGATACTATTTTTGTTGGCGGGCCGGTTTGGTGGTATACAATGGCAACGCCTCTTTACAGCTTTTTAGGCCAAGTAGATTTTAAAGGTAAAAAAGTTGTGCCTTTTTCAACTCAAGGCAGCAATTCCGGCAGTTTTTTGGAAGATTTTAAAACTAATGCTAAAGGCGCAAATCTTGGCTCTTATGAAAAGTTTAATAATGTTAATAAAAAATATGATACTGCCGTAAATAATAAAATTATAAATTGGTTAAATAATTTGTAATTTTTTTTAATCGAAATAAAAATAACCCCTGCTTAAACAGGGGTTATTTTTTAGAGTTATGCAAATACTATTTTTATTTTACTTTAGCATTTGTTTTGAGATATTCAAACACTTTCTTTTCGTTTAAGGAAGCAAGAATTTCTTCTTTTCTTTCTTTAAAGAATTTTTCAACCTGAGTTTTTTGTTTAGGGTTTTGTTCAAGTGCTTTCTTTAATTCTGCTTGCAAATCAGCTTCGGTTGCAACAAGATTTTCTTTTTTTGCAATAGCATGAACAAGGTAGCCAATTCTTAAATCTTTTTCAACAGAAGGCTGCATTCTTTGGGCAAAGTGTTTGCGGTTTTCGTCAGTTAAATCGGGCTTTTTACCGCCAAACATTCTGTTTAAAAAGTTTTCAACAGCTAAGTTTGTGTGATAGGCAACCAAACTCTGCGGAAGTTCAAAATTATTTGCTTTTACAAGGGCTTCTTCAATTTGATTTACAAAGTCCCTTTCGCTTGCATTTTTGGCATCTTCCTTTAAATTATTGGTTAAAGTTTCTTTAAGTTTTTCAACGCTGTCAAAGCCCATATCTTTTGCAAAATTATCATCTAAAGTTGGCATAATTTTTTTCTTGATTTCTTGGACTTCTGCGGTAAAGTTTAGGGTATCTTCGCCGATTTTTGTATCAAATTTAACCACTTGGCCTTTTTTGGCACCTTTAAGAGCTGCTGTCATACCGGCGATGTTTTGCTCGTTTTTCATATCAATAAGCTCTTCATTAGCTGTATATTCTTTTTGGGCTACGCCGTTTTTAGAACCGCTGTATTTAACTACAACAAAACTATCTTCTTTAACAAGCGCATCTTCGCCTAAAGTTTCAAGGCGGGCATTATGTTCTAGCAAGTGGTCAATATTTTTTTGAATTTCTTCCGGTGTAACATCGGCAGATTTTTTATTAACTTCAATACCTTTATAATCTTTTGGGTCAACTTCCGGGGCTACATCCACGGAAATTTCAAAAGACCAAGGGCTGTTTTCTTTTAGGGAACTAAAATCAGCTTTTGTTAAAAGAGGTGTCATTACTGCTTGTATTTTAGATTGTTCAATTGCTTTTGCAGCGGCACTGCGCACCACTAAATCAATGGCGGCTTCTTGGATATGGGCTGGGAAATTTCTTTTAACTAAATCAGCAGGGGCTTTACCTGCTCTAAAACCTTGAATTTGGGCTTTTGTTTGCACTTGGCCTACGGCTGAAGTATAACATTTGTTTACTAAAGAAGCTTCTGCTTTAACCTCTAGTTTAACATTACAACCTTTTTTTTCAATTTCCTTATAGGAAACTTCATTATCTTGCGGGACTGCAAAATTTGACATATTTTCTCCTCAAAAAAGTGGGCGGAAAGGGACTTGAACC
>JAFQAA010000033.1 GCA_017417005.1 Elusimicrobiaceae bacterium
CCCTACCAAGACTATATTTGCCGCGCTATCAAGCGTTATAGAACCGCTTGAAACAATTTTGCTACCCTGCACTTTTCCGTCTGCCAAGACAGCAACACTTTTGCCCTCTAAATGGTCCAGCCCGGTTATCGTGTCCGTGGCCTCATCAAAAGTGTATTTTTTAGCGCAGTCCAAAAACCAGCAATTTTTCAAAAGGTAAGTTAACATTTGCGCTTTTGTAAGTCCGCTCGGTATATTTAAAGGCAGTCCGTTTTTAAGATACTCAACATATCTGACATCAGCATTATTTACCGAGCGTTTAACAACCGCGTAAACTTCGTCAGCCGTTCCGTCCGGTGCGGGTATGCAAGAAACACTTTCAAAAGTTCCGGCAGTTTCGTGCCAATGAAAGCCGCGCACTTCCTGTTTTTTATTATAAGTAAGGCCTATCAGTTTGCCGTCATTTCTAACCGCCCAAATAATGCGGTTCGGTTCATATTGCAAAGTCCACGCTTTTATACCTGCCTCAAGCAAGTCATAAGCCATTAAAGATATTTCATCCGGTGTATAACTATCACTTTCCCAGTTATATTGTATGGCGTAAATATCTTTTGCAAGGCGGCCAAGATACAAAACATCATCGCCAATTCTTATAGGCTTTATTTTGCAAGCCCCGACCGAAGATATATTATCGTAAGTTATATTATCCGGGCCGAAAACCTCGCTTGAAGTCATAGCCTTAACGGCCAATATTCCGCCCTCTGTTCCGACAAACAAATTATCCTGCGCGCAAAGCCAATTTATTTTGTTTAAGTCAGAAAGTATCGGCAGAGTTATTGCACTTGTCGCCAGCACTTCGCCGTTTTCCATATCGGCAAAATTCTCATAATCACCCGTGCAAGAAAAGCAAATCTGCGGCCCTGTTAAAGCGTTTATACCAAAAGCCAAGCGGTCCTTAAAGAAAGCAACGCTGCTGGGCCAAATACCCTCATAACCAAAAAGCCCAAGCTCCCATTTCCAAGTTCCCACCGAAACAATACCGGCCGGTAATTGTCCGTAAACTCTCATTTTTGCAGAAGTGGCAGAAATATATTCCGTTATCACCCCCCAACCATAGCCAGAGTGTAAGTATTTCCAAACCACACCGCCGTCATTTTCTGATCCCTCAGTATGCGTCGGCTTAACACTTCCGCAAGTTCCGGTGCTCTCCGCAGAATAATATTTTCCGTCGCTTTTTACAATAGTTCCTGTGGAGCTAATAGTTTTACCGGAATACCAAGCCGGCACAATAGTATCTGTCTGAGTAAGTCTAATAGGCATACCAACCATATTTTCTGTAAAGACATCTACTTCCGTTTCATCGCTGTAAAAAGAACTATAGGTATTTTTTGTTTGAGCGGCACCACCGGAGCTATATGTATAAACCTTTATTTGAACACTTTTGTTTTTATAAGTGTTTTGATTATTGATAGCCGTGATACTTAGGCTTTGCAATGTTGGGTTTGTTGCTATCCAGTCTGACACAGAAGAGTTAATAAGCTCTGCCGCTACCGCTGCAAAATTATTTGTTGAAGTATTACGCTCAACTCTGGCTATCTGGCTTCCATTACAATAAATGGTAAGAGCATAACTTACCATAGGATAAGGGGATCCGGGATACCACGCATCAATACTATCAAAAGAACAAACTGGATCTCCACCTATCAAAGTTGATAGATTTACAACCCCATTATCCGCACTCGCTTTTATTCTTTGTGTTTCATCAGCGTTCATATTTTGCCAAGGTCCGCCCTTAATATCCAAATCGGCCAAAGTCCAATTATCGTCGGCATATCTGCTTAATTTACGCGGCGGATATTTATCGTGCACCAAATAAAGCACATCCCCACTCTGCTGATAATCTAACTGCAAAACGCCGTTAGTATCAAACAAGTCCGCAAGAGCATAGCCCGTCTGCACTTCATAAGCACTTCCATTTTTCAAAATAAGTTCGTGGTCTTTATAAAATCTAAAATAGCCGTTGCCTACTTCAATTTGATAAGCCACATTTTCGCCCACTTTAAAAGGTATCTAAGCGGTTTTATTTGCAGCCGTTTTAACAGCACCCGCGTAAGCGCTTCCGCCCCTATTTTTATTAGAGCCGTAAACAAGCGGCACGGCGTTTTTTTCCGTGCGCAAAGCATAAGGGTTAATTTGCACATCCGTTCTTCCCTCCATAAGCGGTGCAAGTTGCCCGCTATTCATTTGAGTTATTGCCGCCTGTAATTTTGCTCCCA
Source organism: Elusimicrobiaceae bacterium (assembly GCA_017417005.1). Taxonomy (GTDB): domain Bacteria; phylum Elusimicrobiota; class Elusimicrobia; order Elusimicrobiales; family Elusimicrobiaceae; genus Proelusimicrobium. The sequence continues at coordinate 2,256 of JAFQAA010000033.1, forward strand.
TTTTAATACCCCGCTCTTACATCATTTAAACTTCCTCTCGGCATTTTAATCGTCGCCTGCTGTATAGCATTACACTTTTTCGCCTCACTTATGGCAAGTCCGTATTCCTGCATAAGCATTTGCTTTCTGCTCTGATCCTGTTTCAAGCGTTCGCAGAACTCAAAAGCAAGTTTGCAAGCCAAAGCCTCACAAAAATAAGGCGGAAAAGTGGCCGGTGTGTCTATACTTGCAAGATATTTAATCTTTAAAGGCGTTGCATAATCGCACAAAATAAAACCGCCCTCAATTTCATAGTTATCAGTTTCCCTTGCGTCGGCATTGCAAATCTCATTAAGGCGTAAAAAATCTTGTGGCAAAGCATATCTTGCACTCCAGCCAAAAGCAGGCGCAGTTTCATCGGCGCTTATACTTACCCTTTTAACGGCAAAAGCCCAGCGGTGCGAGCATATAACACTATCTTTCACGCTGTCAAAAATTTTATTTGCAATTTTTGCGCGTTCATTATCGTCTGTTATGTTCGTGATAGTTTCCTGTCCCAATTTTAAGAGTGCTTTATTTACAATATCTTCTTTCGTCATTTTTCAGTCCTTACGCCTTTCCCCCTATTTCCCTCCCTTTTTCAAAGAAAAGGGGAGGGGCAAGGGGTGGGGTATCATTAAAAATCTTTCTTATAAAGGGCGCGCCCATAAACGCGCCCTTTATGTTAACTGCAACTTTAATTTACGGAAGAAAATAACATAGTAATTATTAACTTACCGCTGGCCGGTAAAGCCGCAGTTCCCGTTGTTAAAATAACTTCTTCTTCAGTAGCATTTCCGCCGGCAACAAAACCTGCTTGCTCGCCAAAGAGCGTAGGTGTTGTAGCAGTATGCACGGCAGCTGCTCTGTATTTATCATCATCGGCAGCGGTGCCGATTTTAATAGTAGCAGTGCTCAAAGAAGCGCTTGCGTTTAAAATACCTGTAATAAAGGAATAACCCTTTGGCACTTTAAACAAAGCAAAAGTTTTGCCGCTTGCTTGGGAAGCAAGGTCAATAGTAGCTTTAAAGGCTCTTACTTTTGCGTCCAATTCGTTTGCCGGTTTAATTGTGCCGGCTTTTTGATAACCATATTCATTAGCATTGTAGTCAGCCATAATTATTTAACCTCCAAGGATAAACATTTTGCTTCTTCTAAGCGGGAAGCACCGAGAGACATTTCAACAAAAACGCTCCAGGCATAATTTTTATGTTGAAGTTGTTCAACTTTAATCAACATATCTTCCCATTTACCAAGGCCGACGCCGGTTTTTACAAAGAACGGAAGTTTATAAATTGTTCCGCTATCTTCATAAGAGGGCACAGCTTCGTATTGGATAAAGTTAATACCGCAATACGGGGCCAACTTTTTACCGCCAAGAACTTTATCGTTCATATAATCGGCAGAAGTGTAAACGCCTGCTTGGCGCAATTTTTCTGCGGCTACACTATTGATAACGCAGTAAATCTCTTCGCTTTCAATATCAACTTTATTTTTTGCAAATAAAGTTAAGCCGTGGTTTAATTGTTTAATAATATCACCGCTTCCGTAAGAGGAGGAAATAACATTATTGCTGTCAAAAGAAGTGCTAACTTCGCCGTTTTCGCCGGTTTTATTGGTTGCATAATAACCGCGCACAATTTCAGCATCTTTTGCCCTATTCACGCCAGCCATAGACGCAAGAACGATTTGAGATTTAGGATCAAGGGTCGTTCTGATAGCGTCAATATTATCTATCGGCACACAACCGCGTTTTGTTCTAGGTTCATACCAGCGGCGATCTCTGTCAATGTCTTGCAAAGCAGTATCAGCAAGTCTGTTAACAACATCGTTTAACTGGAATTCCCCAATTTGATCAGCTGCTGTGGCGGCTTTGCCTTTAATTCCGCCTTGGCTGATAACGCAACTTTCAAGTTTAGACTTTGTTTGTTGCGCGAGCATGGTTATCAAATTGCCATAACCTTGCGTATATACTTTTTCTATTTGGTCCATTGGCATTATTTTACTCCTTGCTGCTTAATCTTCCGGCCAAGACGGGCAGCCTATTTTTTTATTTTTTTTTGTTTTTTAGATTTAACATCTAAATTTTTCTTAAAGTCGTCGTCATCCTCAAAGGTTTTAACGACTTTTTTAAGCGCAAAGTAAATACCCTCTGCGCCCATAGAGATACTTGCGGGTCCGCTTAATTTTTTAAGTTCAAGTTTAACTCTGCTTAAATCAACGGACATTATTTGCCTCCATAAGCAGCAGTGTTTAATTTTTCCCAAGTCTTAACAGCCTCAGCATCGCCGTTTGCAATTTTAGCGGCAAACTCGCGGTCTTGCATAAGGCGCTTAAGTTTAGCGTCTGCTTCTTTAGGGTCGCTTAAATTTATTTACACTTTGCTTTGAAGGCCTTTAAAATCTTTTTCAGATATTTCCATGCCGAGTTTATCC
>JAFQAA010000034.1 GCA_017417005.1 Elusimicrobiaceae bacterium
CCCAGGGGAAATAACGGAGAAATAATAATGAAAATAAATTCCTTTAAAGTTACACCGAATTTACCGCAAAATATGAAGTTCTTAGAAGAACTTTCAAACAATATGTGGTTTGCTTGGAATTGGCCGGCAATCACCTTGTTTTTGAAAATTGACGAAAAACTTTGGGAAGAATCACAAAGAACGCCAAAATGGCTTATGGCAAGCGTATCCCAAAAACGCTTGGAAGAACTAAGCCGCGATAAAGATTTTATTGATCATTTGAATTTTGTTGAAAAATTATACCGCGATTACCAAAACAATAAAGATACTTGGTTTAATAGAAATAAAGGCCAAGGTAAAGAAAACTTTTTAACGGCCTATTTTTCTATGGAATATGGCATTGGCGAAGGCCTGCCTATATATTCCGGCGGTTTAGGTATGCTTTCAGGCGATCATATTAAAAGCAGTAGCGACCTTGGTATGCCTTTAATCGGCGTTGGTTTATTTTATCAAAAAGGCTATGTAAAACAAGTTTTAAATAAAGACGGCTGGCAAGGCGAAGAATACCCGGAAAATGACTGGGCCCATATGTCCGTTGAACCGGTTAGAAATACTGAGGGCAATAATTTAGTCGTTGATATCCCTTTAGGCAGAGAAATTGTTAAAGCTATGGTTTGGCGCGTGCCTGTGGGCAGGACTTCGCTTTACCTTTTAGATACCAATTTGCCCGAAAATGCCCCCGCCCACAGAACTATTACCGAACAACTTTACGGCGGCGATAGGGAAAACAGAATTAAACAGGAAATTATTTTAGGTATCGGTGGCGTAAAAGCTTTAAAAGCTATGGGCCTTAAACCCAGTGTTTATCATATAAACGAAGGACACTCGGCCTTTTTACTTTGCCAACGCATTATTGATATTATGCAGGACAAGAAACTTTCCTTTGAAGAAGCTAGAGAAATCGTTTGGGCAACTTCCGTATTTACAACCCATACCCCCGTTATTGCCGGAAACGAACACTTTGATTTTAATTTAGTCAAAAAATTTCTTGAGCCTTATGTAAAAGAACTCGGTATTGGTTGGGATGCCTTCCTTGATTTAGGTAAAGAAACCCCCAACGCCCCTATGTTTTGCATGACGGTTTTTGCTTTAAAACTTTCCGCCTATTTAAACGGCGTTGCCAAGTTGCACGGCGTTGTTTCAAGAGAAATGTGGAAGAATATTTGGCCGGGCTTAAATGTTAGCGAAGTGCCTATAACAAGTATTACTAACGGCGTTCATATGCCAAGCTGGGTTAGTCACGAGGCAAACGAACTTTATAAAAAATATGTTTACGCCGGAAATAATGATATGACAACTTTTGAACAAAGCCAATGGAATAAAGTTAAAACTATTCCGGATAATGAACTTTGGCATACCCATACCATAAGAAAAGAGAAACTTATTAACCATATCAGAAATAAAGCCGTTATTCAGGCAAGGCGCTTATCGGCAAATATTAATATTGCAAGGGATGCCGGCAATATCTTAAAACAAGATGTTTTAACTATCGGTTTTGCAAGAAGATTTGCTACTTATAAAAGGGCAACTTTGCTCTTTAAAGATTTAAACCGCTTAAGCGATATTGTAAATAATCCAAATAGGCCGGTGCAGTTTGTTTTTGCCGGCAAAGCCCACCCGGCCGACACGGCAGGCAAAGAATTTATTAAGCAAATTTTTAATATTATGCTTGACCCGCGCTTTAAAGGCAAAATAGTCTTTGCCGAAGATTACAATATGAACCTTGCCAGATATATGGTGCAAGGCGTGGATGTTTGGCTGAATAACCCTGTTCGCCCGATGGAAGCTTCCGGCACAAGCGGTATGAAGGCCGCTTTAAACGGAGCGCTTGCGCTATCTATCTTAGACGGCTGGTGGGATGAAGTTGGTCCGTGCGATTTTAGCTGGTCTATTATTGGCGCACAAAGTTATAAAAACGATAATGAAAGAGATGAGGTTGAATCCCAAGCCCTTTATAACTTAATTGAACAAGAAATCGTGCCAACCTATTATGATAGAGATAAAGATAATTTGCCGACAAAATGGATACAGAAAATGAAAGATTCTATTTGCACTATTGTGCCTTTCTTTAACACAAACCGCATGGTGCAAGAATACTATGAACGCTTTTATACAAAAGCCCATTATTACGGCAATATTTTAAACGAAAACGGCAACACAGCCGCCCTTGCTAAATGGAGAAAGGATATTGCTTCCAACTGGCCAAGAGTTTCTATTATTGATACAACCGGTAATATTGACAGAAATATCCTTGTCGGCGAAAGTTTAAAGTTTACAGCCAAAGTTACCCTTGGCGATTTAAGACCAGAAGATGTTGTAGTGCAACTTCAGCTTGGTTTAAGAGGGCTTGGCGGTGCTTTTGAAAGTGTTAAAGACAGCGAAATGACCTGCAAAGGCAAAACCGGTGATTTCTACATCTATGAAATTGAACTTAAACCCGAGTTAAGTGGCCGCCAAGATTACTTGGTTAGGGTAATACCCTTTAACAAGAATATCCCCCACGCTTGGACGCCTATCCATGTCCGCTGGGAAAATTAGTTTAAGTCCTTTAATAAGACACAAAAAGCCTTTCTAAAAAGAAAGGCTTTTTTATTTATTTTAAAGTTGCGTCTTTAAGAACTTCTGATAGTGTGGGATGGGCAAAAGTTATTTGTTCTAAATCAGCAAGAGTCATATTATTTTTTATGGCAAGGGCAATTATATGCACCATTTCTCCTGCCTGTGCGCCAAAAATTTGCGCACCAATAATTTTGCCCGAAGATTCTTCTGTAATAATTTGACAAAAACCCTCACTCTCGCCTTGGGCTAAGGCGCGGGCATTTGCAAGATAAAAACTTTTGTGCGCTTTTACAGGTTTTTTGGCATTTTCTTTTAAAAAGCCAATAGTTGCAGCTTCCGGCCAGGTATATAAAACAGCCGGGATAAAATCATTATTATACTGAGCCTTGCCTGTTAAAATATGACTGACTGCCGCACTTGCCTGCGCGCTTGCTGCATGGGCAAGCAGGCATAGGCCTGTAATATCACCAACGGCGTAAATATTATCTTTAAGCTGCATTGTTCTAGGGTCAACTTTAACGCCTTTTTTATCATAAGCAATATTTAGGGCTTCAAGGTTTAAAGAAGATAAATCAACTCTTCTGCCAAGGGCAACCAAAACTTCTTCTGAGGTAATTTTTTCGCCATTATCTAAAACTATAGTTTTGTTTGCCCCCTCAATTTCCAAATCTTTTGCGCCGATACCTGTTTTAATTTCCACCCCGCGTTTTTCAAGCGTTGTTGTAATAGCGCGGCTGATATCTTGCCCCATAGTTAAAGCAATAGAGGGCAGTTTTTCCACTAAGACAACTTTAACGCCAAGTGCATTAAAAAAACAGGCAAACTCACATCCTATTGCACCGCCACCGAGTATCGTTATAGATTTTGGCAGTTTTTCTAAATTAAAAACATTACTATTATCTAAAAGTTTATCTTTAAATTTTTCAAAAGCAGGCGGGTAAAAGGCAAAAGAACCGCAAGCAATAATTAAAGCATCAAAAGTTATTCCCTGATTATTAACTAAAATTGTTTTAGAATCTTTTATCTTGGCTTCGCCTTTAATTATATTTACTTTTGCATTTTTATATAAAAATTCCAGCCCGCGTTTAAGGCGCATTATTACAGCTTGTCTGCGTGCTTGTATTTTGGAAAAATCGTAAGAAGATGATAAAGCGGAAAGTTCTTCTTCCTTTGTGCTATATTTGGAAATTTCTTTTAAAGAAGCAAACTCATGCGCACTTGATAACCAAGTTTTAGAAGGCACGCACCCGCAATTTAAACAAACACCGCCAAGCTCGCCTTTTTCAATAAGACTTACTTTTGCCCCCATTTTAGCCGCTTTTAAAGCCGCTTCCTGCCCGGCAGGGCCCGCGCCGATAATAACTATATGTTTTTGCATTTTTTAAAACCGCCTTTTTTAAGTTCTTAATAAAAGTATATAATATTTATATGAACCAAAAACCTTCTTTTTTAGGACACAGAGAACGCTTGCGTAAAAAATTTATTGCAAGCGGTATTGAAGCTTTTTTGCCACACGAAATTTTAGAACTTATTTTAACCTACTCTATACCAAGAAAAGATACCAAAGCACTGGCTTGGACTTTGCTTAAAAAATTTGGCACTTTAAGCGATGTCTTAGATGCAAAAGAAGAAGATTTACAAAAAGTTAAAGGGCTTGGGCCTTCAAGTGTAGTTTTGATAAAATTAATACGCTCGGTTATGCGTAATTATTCTTTAGAAAAAATAAAAGAGAGAAAAGAAATTTCCAATCCAGAAAAATTACTTGAATTTTGCAAAGCTTCCCTTCAAGGTAGGCACGAGGAAGCCTTTGAAGTTATTTTTTTAACTATTAGAAACACGGTTATTGCAGTTGAAAGGCTTTGCCAAGGCACCCTTGATAGAGCGCGCATTCCGCCAAGAAAAATTTTAGAAAGAGCTTTTTTTCACAATGCAGCAGGATTGATTTTTGTACATAACCACCCTTCCGGGGAGCCTTCGCCTTCAAGTGAAGATATATATTTAACCAACACTATAACTAGCTTAACAACCCCTTTGGGTATTGTGGTTTTAGACCATATTATTGTTGGAAGGGGCAAAGTATTTAGCATAAAATCTAATTCCTATATTTCAAATCAGGAAGAAATGAAATGAAAATAACTTTTATTTTAGTTAAGCCAAGAAATCCGCAAAATATCGGCGCGGCAGCGCGTGCAATGGGCAATTTCGGCTTTGAAGATTTGCGTTTAATAAACCCCTGGGACCCGACTTGGCAAGAAGCAAAAAGCGCTGTTGGGGCAAGCCCCATTTTAAAAAAAGCAAAAGTTTTTGATTCTATTAAGGAAGCTACAAAAGACTGCCATATTCTAATTGCCACAACAGCTTTAAAAAACAGAAAACCCTTTCAACAAATTTTAACTTTAAATAAGATGAAAACTTTTTTAAAAGAAAATAAAGATAAAAAGATTGCCCTTTTGTTTGGTTCGGAAAAAACCGGCCTAACCGCCGAAGATATTGATAAAGCAGACTATATTTTAAATATACCGACTTCAGCAAAAGTGCCTTCCATTAATCTTGCCCAAGCAGTTATTTTATGTTCGTGGGAACTGGCTAAACATAATCTAAAAACACCACGCACAAATATAAAAAAATCTGCCACAATTAAGGAAAAAGAAATTGCTTTAAACAATCTTTCACTGCTGCTTGACAAGCTTGCCTTGCCACCTATTTTAAATAAGAAAATTTGCACACAAAAAATACAAAAAATAAGCGCAGCAAAAAACTGGACTAAAGAAGATATTTTCTTTATAAATTCTATTATTCAAAGAATAATTAAAAAATTAGATTAAATTTTGGAAGCGTTTAAATATTCTTTAAGTCTTTTATCAATAGCTTCTTTACTGACGCTGGCAAGTTTAGATACGCTAAAACTTTCTATTGCAAAAGAAGCCATTACAGAACCCATGGCAAGTGCGCGTTTAATATTTTTTAGACTATGCCAGTTTTTAACCGAAGCAAGATAACCCACAAAACCGCCGCCAAAACTATCGCCGGCACCGGTAGTATCTTTTGGATATTCCACCAAATAAGGTGGTATTTGGCAAAGACAATCTTTACTTACCAGTAAAGCGCCGTTAGGGCCAAGTTTTATAACAGCAACTTTTGGACCCATTTTTAAAATTTTACGCCCGGCTTCAATTAGATTATAAGAACCGGTAAGTTGGCGGGCTTCTGCCTCGTTTACAAAAAGAATATGCACTTTTTTTAATAATTTAAGTAAATCTGTCTTATTATTGTTTATCCACAAGTTCATTGTATCGCAAGCAATAAGGCGCGGGGCTTTTAGTTGTTTTAAAACTTCAAGCTGCAAAGAGGGCGCAATATTAGCCAAAAATACCACTTTGGTATCCTTATCTTCTTCTTTTATTTTGGGACAAAAGTCTGAAAACACATTTAACTTAGTTGATAAAGTTGTAGCATTTTTAAAATCTTTATCATAAGAAGCACTCCAGGTAAAAGTTTTGCCTTCTTTTACTTCTAAAGAATCTAAATTAATAGCGCGTTTTTTAAAAATAGCAATGTGTTTTTTTGTAAAATCTTTGCCAACAATAGCAACAAGTTTTGTAGGAGCAAAAAAACTTGAAGAGATGGAAGAATAACTGGCAGAACCGCCCAAAACATTTTTGGCACTTGCTTTGTGGGTTTTAATACTATCAAACGCAATAGAGCCTACAATCAAAACGCTATTTTTTGTCATTGTTAATCTTCTTTTTGCTGGTCTTCTTGATCCTGATAATTAGGCGCAAGTTTTGTAAAAGTTATTTGATGGCTTTGATTAAAATCATGCAAAAAGTTATTTGCCAAAGTTTGCGCTTTTAAAAGTATAAATTGTTCCTTTTCGGTGTCTTTACCCTTAAAGATTGTTTTCTGTATAAATTCTTCTTCCTGGGGAGAAACTTTTGCCGTATAAATTAAAACTTTTTGAAAGTTCTCGGCAAGTTTGCCGTTTTTAACTTCCTGCTCAAATTCTTCGGGGTTCATACCAAGGCGGTTTCTGATAATCCACAAATAAGTATCCTTATTAAAAGAGCCGGTAATATTAAAAAGAGGGCTGTTTTTAATAGTGTAGGCTGTTTCCATATCACTTACACCAAGGCCAAGTTCTAAGGCAGCCTGTTTTAAAGTTGACTGGGAAATTAAACCTTGCAATACTTCTTGTTTAAGTTGCTCTCTTATGAGATCATCAGCTTCCTGAGTATCCTGGGCTTCAATAGTTTGATAAGCATTTTTTAAAGCGCGGTCATAATCTCTATATTTAATATTTTCCTTACCGACTTTTGCAATAGGCGCATTAGGGCCGTAAGCCTCATTCACAGCACCAACACCGACATAACCTAAACTGCCTAAAAAACAAACAATAATGGCAATCAGAATAATATTTTTAAACCTGATAAAAAACGAGATCATTTCTTTTTCTCCTTATTTTTTGGTTCTTCAACCTCAATTTTTTCTTCATCATCAAAATTTTCGGGTTCTTCTTTACTAACAACTTTAATGCTGGCATTAACTTCTGCACCGCCTTCAATTAAGATTTTTTTAGAGCGGACATTGCCGTTAATTTTTGCCGTGCTTAAAATTTCCACACTATCAGCTCAGATATCGCCTTCCAAAGTGCCGATAATAACAACACCTTTTGCACTGATATTACCTTTCATAAAACCACTTTTACTAACGGTAACATAAGTTGCATTATCAACATTACCTTCCAATTTTCCGTCAACGCGGACGGAACCCTGCAAATCTAATGTTCCCTGAAAATAACATTCTTCACTGATTACGGAAACATAATCGCCATTTTTTGCATCCTTATTTAAAAAGCCCATACTTCCTCCGTTTTATTTATCATTATCAAAATAACCGCGCGGATTTACCGGGGTGCCATCTTTCCACACTTCATAATGCAAGTGAACACCCGTGGAACGCCCCGTTGTACCCATAGCAGCTATTATTTGACCACGGCGAACTCTATCGCCTTGTTTAACTTTTATATCTGACAAATGACCATACAAAGTAGAATAGCCAAAACCATGGTCAACCAAAACTGCCTGTCCATAGCCTTGCGCCCATCCTGTTTGGCGGACTACGCCATCTGCCGTTACATAAATCTTTGCGCCAGGTTTGCCTGCAAAATCAAGGCCATAGTGATAAGAAGCAACATAAGTGCCAAAGGGGGAAAGTCTATACCCAAAACCGGAAGTTATTCTTGTCTTATCCGTAGGCCTAATAGAAGGCGTGGCATCTTTAATATCTCTTTGATTAGCATAGAACCAAGCAATCTCTTGAAACGAGGCCAGGCGATCTTCTGCTAAAGAAGTTGTTTCCTTTAAATAAGAAAGAATTTCCTGCTCTTCAATATCATTGCCTTTACTTGAAAAAATATCCCTAAAATTAAGGCCTCTTTCTTCTTTTGCCTGCTCTATACCTGCTGGCAAATTGATATGCTTACCTGCTTGCATACCAAGCATTTTGCGCATTTGTAAATCTGTATCCCTAGCCATTTTTAAATATTTGCGGTTGCGGGCTACTTCTTCTGCAATAAGGGCAAATTTTGTTTTAATTACCTTATTATCGGCTTTAGTTATATTATAGTCTATATAGCGTGTTGCAATAAAAATGCAATAAATTGTAAAAATTAACCACAAAAATAAAAATAACAAGATAAGCCAAGGATATATTTTTATTCTATATCCCGTTGAAGAACGCGGCATAAAAGAAACTTCCATGCGTTCAAACAAAAATCTTGCTAGCTGGGATTGATTTTTTCTCACAATTTATATTCTATCAAATTTAATAGGGATATTTCGCTTATAAGCCAATCCCACTAAGTCCGCCGGGAATACTGCCCAAGGCTTTTTTGGCAGCCTGGGTCTGACTTTCTTTTATCGCTTTATTTACGGCTTCTTGTATTTCCTGTGCTAATTGTTCTTTAGATAAGTTGTTTAAATCTGTAAGAATATTAACGCTTTTTACTTCCTGGGAACCGGTTATTGTAATCTCAATATTGTTTTTAGGACTTTGAACTCTAACTTCAACATTATCAAGTTCTTTTTTCACTTGATCCATCTGTTTTTTTAACTGCATAATATTTTTTAAATTTTCAAACATAACAAAAAAACTCCTATATTTCAAAAAGCAAATCTTGGCTTAGATAAGCAAGCAAGGTTTTAACCTCTTTATTTTTGAATATTTTTTCAGCTGCCCGCCGGTAAAGCGCAAGTTGTTTTGCGTATTTTAAGGAATAAGTCTTTAAATCCTCACTTTTTATTTTATCAGTTTTAAAATCAACAATAAAGAGGGTCCCCTCTTTATTTTTAAACAAAGCATCTATAACCCCGTTAACCAAAACCCCATCCTCATACATACTAAAAGGGATTTCCGAACCTAAAAATTGCATATTCTTTAACTCTTTTAAGATATTACCTTTAGCAAAATTATCTATAATTTTTTGGGCAAAGGTAAGCAAAGATTTATCTTCAATACCGCAAACTCTGGCAGCCAAGGACAGATCAAAAACGCCTGACTTTAAATAAAGACTTATAGCACTATGCACCAAAGAGCCTATATCAAGAGCCTCCCTTAATTCTTGTATATTATCGGCCGAATCTGAAGGCATAAGAACTTCTTGCTCCCGGTAGGTTGCAAATATTTCTTTGCGTTTTTGCCAGGCAGGTAAAATTGAAGAAAAATCTAAATTAGTTTTTTTACTAAATTCCTGGTTTTTTTTAAGTAAAAAACTCTGCGGGTCTTTATAAGCAAAAGAAGTTGTTATAAACAAATCGTTTTGCTTATTTTCTATCGCGGGATAGCAACCTGCTTGCCTTAAAGATTTTTCTATACTGCCTTGGGTTAACTGCTGGCTTACGCAAATTAAAAGTTTTTGTTCTGCCCTGGTCAAAGCGACATAGAGCAAACGCTCACTTTCGGCTTTTTTATGTAAAAACTCCTTTTCCTGAAGAATAAAATAGTTTAAATTTTTTAAAGAGCCCAATCTTAACCCTATTTTGCCCGATAAAGTGTCAATATAACTTTCTTCCTGTTTTAAACTTTCTCTATGCCCTGTATCAATTAAGATTATAACGGGAGCTTGCAAGCCTTTGGCTTTATGAATACTCATAAGATTAACTACATCAAAATTTTCTTCAATTAAAGAAGTTTGGCTTTCTTCGGCATTTAATCTGTCATAAGTTTGTATATATAATAACAACTGGCCAAGAGTAAAACCCTTTGCGGCATTTTCGGTGGCAATTTTTTGAAATTTATATAAATTAGCCAAAGCCTGATCGCTTGCGCTAGCAAGCGTTTGTAAAATAAGATAATCAGTTTTATAAAAAATATCTTCAAACAAAGCAGACAGCGTAAGACGCCCTGCTTTCAGATTTAAAGTTCTTAATAATTTATATAGGTCTTTTACCGCTTGGGAGGCCTTAAAATCTCTTGCAAAAATATTTAAGGCCTTTTGCTGCCAAAGATCCACAAGTTCTTCATCATTCATAGCACAAAGCGGACTTCTTAAAACACCTATAAGGGCAAGTTTATCTTGGGGATCATAAATTACTTTTAAAACATTTATAATATCAATAATTTCCTGGGCTTCATAGAAATTGCCGCTAGCCTCTAAATTATAGGGAATATTAAAGCGTTTTAAAGCATCTGTATAATAACTAATTGCCGTCCCGGCAGAATAAAGAATGGTAATATCTTTATAAGATAAAACTCTATCTTCCGCAATTTTTTTTATACCTATATTATCTTTTATCCAAGCTCCAACAATGTTTGCCTCGTTCATACGCAAATCATCCTGTTTTTGCTTTTCCGTGCAGCTTATCAACAAAAACTCCGGTTTTTCGCCTTTAGCGGTAAGGCCGGCTTCTAAGGGTATATACGGCGCCTGTATAAGAGGTTGCTCTTTTATTGAACTAGCACCCCATTTATTTACAAAATCTATTATCTTAGATTGGCTTCTAAAATTAGTAGTTAGAAAACAAGGCAAGGCTTTTTGATTTTTCATTAGTTCCAAAAACTTTTCATAAGCGGAAATGTTGGCCCCCCTAAAACGATAAATTGATTGTTTAGGATCGCCCACTACAAACAATTTTCCTTGTTCTAAAATAATATCTTGCCAATCTTTTGCAAAGCTGTTTTTATCTTCCGCTAAGAACAAAAGCAACTGCCCCTGGGCCATATCCGTATCCTGAAATTCATCTATAAGTAAACTTTTATAGCGTTTTTGCAAATCTTTGCGAACGGATATATTTTTTTGCACTAAATCACGGGCCAGCAAGATACTTTGGTCATAAGAAACGACATTGTGCTGCTTCATATCTCGTTGGACTCTTTGAATAAAAGAATAAAACAAGTTATAGGCTTGCTCAAGCAGATCCATTTTTTTAGGTGTTAAAGTATTAACCAGGCTTGCCCAAGCATTTACCTGTTCCACTTCCTCTTTATCCCACCCTTGAACTAGGCCTGCTTTACCAATATCCTCTTGTTCGGGCAAATTTAAAAGTTCTTCCTTATCTAAGGTATTAAGATTTTTTAAAAGTTCTTCAAGGCGTTTTAATATCAGCTTTAGATTTTTTTCTATGGTCCGCGTTTTAGTGGAATCTTTAGTACTAAATAAGGCCTTTGCCTCTATAAGTTGCGAAAGTAAAAAATTACTTAAATCTTCCTTTGAAGAAGAAAATTGGCAATATTCAAAATAGGGCTTTCTTAAAAGCAAAGCAAAACTTTTTAGTTCCTCAAGGCTAAAATCTGTTAAAAGTTTTTCCCATAAAGTGCGGCGCGGATTTGTTAAAACCAGTTCCTCTTCCAAAAAAACTGACCAATTTTTATTAAAAATATAAGAAGAAATAAAACCGGTATCAACTTCCACCTGCGGAGCAAGGCCCGCTTCAAGCGGGTAAAGCCTTAAAAGTTGCAAAGCAAAACTATGTATAGTGCAAATTTGCGCCCGTTCTATAAGTTCAAAGGAAGATTCTATTTTTTCCAAAAGTTCTTCTTTTGTGTTTGTAAAATATTTGCCTTGGGTTAAATTTTTTGTAATTTCCAGTTTAGGTTCTTCTAAAGCCAAATCGGCAAGAATATCGCGCATTTTATCCATAAGGCGCAATTTTATTTCCGCTGCGGCTTTATCGGTAAAAGTAAGGGCGACTATTTCGTCAATTTTTATATTTTTACCCAAAATCAAATAGCAAAGCCTATGGGCAAGCAAAGTTGTCTTACCGGTGCCGGCACCGGCTTCAACGATAATATTTCTATCGCTTGGTATAGCGGCCGCTACGCGTTCTTTATAGTCTTGCACTATCATTTTGAGCGATACTCCCTTAATTTACCTGCCTGTTTGCTAAAAACGGCCCTTCTATGGGAAGCAGCGTGGTTTTTGCGGCAAACATCGCCATAACTGCAATACTGGCAGGCTGTTTTGTTTGGTGTTATAATAAAAATGCCCTCTTTAATTAATTCTTCCAAAAATTTAATAAGCGACCAAAAAGTTTCCTTAAAACTCAAATATTCCTTGTAAGAAATTCCCTTAAAAGAAGCATCTTTTAAAGAAGCATAAATCATTTCCCCGGCCTCAATATCTTTTAACTCTTCAATATTTTTGGCCATTTCAAAATAAAAAGGTCCCTGGAAATTGCCCCCCTCAAAAATTAACTTACTAAAAGCACTTGCCATTTTACTGCTTTTATAATCTACAACGCTGAAAGTATCTTTATTTAAGGAAATATCAATTCTATCAATTTGGCCGTGCAATTTTAGCCCTTCAAAATCACAGGTAATATTTTTTTCAAAATAAGCCGGACGCTGCTTTTGCGTTTGCAACCTTTTTATATCTTCTTGCACGAAAGCTTTTATTTTGCACTCTATTTCCTTACACAAAACAAACCAAAGCAAAGGGTAAAGACCATATTTTTTATAATCGGATAAAACGAGATTTTTTTCTATAAAAGTTTGCAAAGTATCTAAAGAACCCGCGGCAGAAATCTTATCAAACAAATTTCTTTGTATAAGATATTGGTAAAATTGCTCCAAAATTTTATGCGATAAAATACCTTTATCCCGGGCATCAAGTTTATCTCTTTGTAAAATAGAAATATCCTCTCTTAATAAAATTTTATCAAACAGATATTTTGCCGGACATTGATATAAATTCCTTAAAGAACTTGGCGAAAGACCTTTTTTTAAAATATGTTGCCATAAAACACCTTTTTCTTTACAAAGCAAATCTCTAGAGCCTAAAGAATTTTCCTTACTTAAAGTAAACGCACTTAAAAAAAGTTCTTCCTGCGTGCCGGCCAAATTTGAAGCCAAAGCATAATTACCTTCTAAAGCAGCTAAGATAGCGGCTTCTTTTGGATTTAATAAATCAGGCGCAATCTTATACCAATTTAGCAACTGGTTAGCCGGCCTTCTGCTGATAGAAAGCCTTTGGCCTTTATCCAAAATTTTCAAAACCCAGTTAAGATATACGGAAGGTATTTGCAGTTTACCCTCTTCATCACATCTTTGATAAATCAAAATGCCTTTTTGCTCTGCGCAACTTAAAGCAAAATAAAAGAACATTTTTTCTTCCAAGTAGCGTTGTGCGCTAACTTTGATATTATAACCGAGTTTTTGCAAAGTTGAACGCCAGATATCTTTAAAAACGGGGTCTTCGCTGACTTTGGCGGGCAAAATGCCCTCGTTTAAACCAAGCACTATTACGGCTTTAAAGGCCTGCCCCCTTAAATTCATAATATCTGCTATGGTTAGGGAGTTTTGCAAATTAACGGCAAAATCTGTTTTTTCTTGATCAAGAAGGCTGTTAAGTTCTTGCAAAAATTCCCCTTTCTTAGCGGGGCGCACTTTATCAAAGGCGGCAAGTTCTTCTAAAATGTTGTCAAGGCGCGAAAATGTTTTTTGTTCCTGAGCGTTTAAAATATCAAAATCAATAAAGGTATTAAAAATATCTTTAACGCGCAAAACTAAAGAATTAAAACTTGCCGCCTCTTCAAGCAAAGCAACCTTATCTTCAAGTTTTACTAAGAAATCTTTAAGAAAACGGGCCTCTTTTTGTCCGTTTTCTATTGCCAAATCAAGCAAATTAAGCCATTGGTTAAAGCCCGTTTGCACACCAATATCTTTTATAATCTGCCCCCATAAAACTTGTGTGTTTTTTAAATAGGGGCTATTGATAAAAGATAAAACGCTATCTTTGTGGAAGTTATTTCTTGCTATATTAAGCAAATTTATACAAACGCTTATTAACGGTTGAGTTAAAAGGGGTTCTTCAAAATTGATATTAACGGGAATATAATTTTGATTAAAAACCCTAACAAGATCATTTTTATAAGGCTCTAAAGAACGCGCACAAACGGCAATATCTTTAAAAGCAAAACCCTCTTTATGCAAAAGCAGCACTTCCTTGACGGCAGCTTCCACTTGACCTAAAATACCGGAAGTATCTATTATTTTTATAGGGGCTTCATATTTTTTTTGTTCCTGTTCTTTTGGAACTTCAAATAAATGGGAAGAAAACTCCTCCAACTTGCTTTGCGGCAATTTGCTTGTGGTATGTTTTGCGCCAAGACCTATAATATTAGTTAAATAGAAATCTTGAATATATTTATAAGAAGGCAAATCTTCATAGGGGAAAAACAAGGTCGTCGGGTAATTTTGGCAAACGGCTTTTAAAATATCATATTGCAAGCTGGTCAAATCATAAATGCCGTAAAAAATAATATGTTTAAACTCGGCAAGATATTTATTTTGTTCAATATTATCCAGCGCAGAAGCAAAAAAATCTTTATAAACTTTTTTATCTTTTTGACTATTTAAAGCCAAATAATTTTGATAAATAAAAACTAACTCTTTTAACTCCGGGCAAGAAAGCGCGGGGTTAAACTCTTCAATTTTAAGTAAATCTTGCGGCATAATTAAAGCATTTTGCATATCCATAAAGGAAGCCTCTAAAGCCTTAATATAGCCAAAAGAAGAGTTTAAATTGTGTTCCTCTAAAAAATTTTTTAATTTAAAATAATCAAGGGCGGTTTTTTGTTTTAAAGGCATATAACCCGCACTTGTTTGGTTTATATTATAAACAAGGCCCAAAATATCCTGCCAAAACACGCAAGAAAGGCATTCTTTAGAAGATAAAAGCCTTTCCTTTAAACTGCTATTTAAGCGTTTGCTTTGGGTTATTATAAGCACTTTATCCAAAGGATCTTTTTTAATTTTGGCAAAATGTTTTAAAAAAGTATCCTGGAGTGCTTTATAAGAGCCTGTTATAAGTTCCATATTAAAATAATATATAATTTTATTATCTCATTGTATAGGATTTTGATATGACAATTACAACAGCTGTTATTTTAGGTTTACTTCAGGCCTTGGGAGAATTTCTGCCGATTTCAAGTTCTGCCCATTTGGTTTTATTTTCCTTTTTTACCGGCGGTGTATATCAAGGGTTAACTTTTGATGTAATGTTGCATCTTGCCACTTTAATTGCGGTTTGTTTTTATTTTAGAAAAGATTTATTTTGCCTTATAAAACAAGGTTTAACCCAGCCCAATAGTGAGGATGGGCGTTTGTTTTGGTATATTGGGCTTGCCACCATACCGGCAGCCGTTGCCGGTTATTTCTTGGAAGATCTGGCTGAAAATACCTTTAGAGCGCCTTGGATACTTGCCCTAAATTTAATTATTTTTGCCATTCTCTTATTTATTGCCGATAGAAAAGGCAAACAAAATATAAAAGATAATTTAAGTTTAAAAATAATGCTTTTAATTGGCGTGGCGCAGGCTCTTGCTTTAGTGCCGGGGGTTTCACGCTCGGGCATAACAATTACGGCGGCTTTATTTTTAGGGTTATCAAGAAGTTTAAGTGCAAAAATTTCTTTTCTTTTATCTATGCCGATAATTGCCGGTGCTGCCGTTTTAAAATTGTCGCATATCTCTTTATCCCAAATAAACGCCCCTTTGATAGCCGGTTTTTTAAGCGCGCTTATTGGCGGTTTTTTAGTAATAAAGTTATTGATGAAATATATTCAAAAGCACAATTTTGATATCTTTGTTTATTATAGAATCTTGCTTGGCATCTTAATACTAATAAAACTTGCTTTTTAAAAATAGGTCTTGACAACTTGCCTTTTTTGCAATATACTATAAGTGTAATAAAAATACTGCAAAATATACTGCTATTATAGCGGTTTATTTTGCGTAGTTCTTTGAAAAGAATAAGTTGCTATTTGGATGATATCTGTTTAAATCTTTTTTTGTATCTTCTGAGGAGAACAGGAGATAGCTTTTGAAGGTTTAAATATATCAACTTTTTTTATTACGCCAAAAAGCTAAAGTTGTAAAAATGGAGAATAACAATGAAAAACAATAAAGGTTTCACCTTAATTGAATTATTAGTAGTCGTGTTAATTATCGGTATTTTGGCAGCTATCGCCTTGCCTCAATACTTTAAAGCAGTTCGCAAAGCAAGAGCTTCTGAAGCATTAATCGTTGTTAAAAACTTGAAAGATGCATCAGAAAGATATAGACTTGCAAATGGTAACTTCACTGGTTTAGCAGCAGGTGTTCTTGATATCACCGTTCCGACATCTACCAACTATACCTATGCCGTTGCAGAAACCGGTATTACAGCAACACCTACCGCAAACAATGCCGGCGGTGTTACTATTGCTTACCCTATCACATCTGGTGAATTTGCAAGCTTACCAACCTGCACAAATGGTTCAAACAATGATGGTATTTGCGAAAGCTTGGGTAACTCTGTTACCGTAGGTGGCTAGTTTCTTGCTAGTTAAAATACAGAATTGTAAAAACATCCCTCTTTATAAGAGGGATGTTTTTTATTGTAAAAAATCTACACCCAAAAAATTATTGGGTGTAGATTTTATGTTTTTTAAAAAACAATTTAGTCTTGCTTTTTAAGTGTTGGAAACAAGATAATTTCGCGAATACTATCTTGGCCTGTCAGCATCATACACATTCTATCAATACCAATACCCATACCGCCGGTTGGAGGCATACCCGATTCCATAGCAACGATATAATCCATATCAACGATATCGGCATCTTCGTTTTTGGTATCTTTGGCTTTGGCGCGGGCTTGGTCTTTAAGGCGTTCGTGCTGGTCGTACGGGTCGTTAATTTCGCTATAAGCATTGGCAAGTTCTTGGCCGCCTGCAACAAAGGCCTCAAAGCGTTCAACAAGGCAAGGATCGCCGGGTTTATTTTTGGAGAACGGACTAACGGCAGTCGGGTAATCTAACATCAAAACAGGGTCATCATATTTAGCAACGATTTTTTCTTCAAATAAAATATCAAAGATTTTATTATCAGCTTCACTTTCGTCAAATTTAACGCCTTGTTCTTTTGCTAGAGTAATTAAAGCTTCGTGGTTAAAATCTCTGCCGTTTAAAATTTCGTGAATATCGTGGCCGAAGGTTTCCTTCCAGGCTTCGGGGATATAAACTCTTTTGAAAGGTCCTTGCACTTTGATTTTTCTGCCACGATAGTTAACTTCTTCAACACCAATTGCTTTTGCGGCATTGGTTAAAATTTCGTCAAATAAATCGGCCATAACATTGACATCGCCATAAGCCTGGTAAAGTTCCATCATAGTAAATTCGGGGTTGTGGGTTGTGTCAATGCCTTCGTTTCTAAACATTTTGCCAATTTCGTAAATTCTATCAAGCCCGCCGATAATTAAGCGTTTGTGGTAAAGTTCAAGAGCAATTCTCATATAAAGTGGCATTTTTAAGGCATTGTGGTAAGTTTCAAACGGCTTTGCTATTGCACCGCCGGCGCTTGGGGTTAAGGTTGGGGTTTCAACTTCAAGATAGCCTTTATTATTTAAAGTTTGGCGAATAGAAGAAATTATTTTTGCTCTTTTTACAAAAATATCTTTTACTTCTTCGTTTGCGATAAGGTCAAGGTGGCGGTTTCTAAAGCGGACTTCGGTATCTTGAATGCCGTGGAATTTTTCCGGCATAGGCCTGACGGCTTTTGAAATAAGTTCAACTTTATCTGCTTTGATAGTTTTTTCGTTTGTCTTGGTTAAAAACATATGCCCGCTGACAAGCACAAAATCGCCAACGGCAATATGCTTTTTAAAGAAGGTATAGGCCTCATCGCCAAGATTATCTTTTTGGACATAAATTTGAATTTTAGCAGTGGAATCTTTAATATGTGCAAAAGCAGCCTTACCCATTAAACGAAGCTGCACCAAACGCCCTGCAACAACAACATCTGTGTCAATCTCTGCTTCTTTTGCCTGGGCGCAATTTTGCTTTGGTGAAACATGGGCAGGATAAGGATTAAAACCGGTTTGTTTTAAGGCGGCAATTTCGCTATATTTATTTTTAATAATTTCTTCCAGTGCGCCTTGGGTTTTTTCTTGTGCTTGTTTGGTTTGGGTTTGATTTTCCATATAAAATTCCTCTGACTTTTATGTAAAAAAAGCCCGAACTTGCGGGCCTTATTTTAAAATCTTCTACTAAGTAAAAGTATGCGCCCGACAGGACTTGAACCTGTGACCCATCCGTTATGAGCGGATTGCTCTAACCAACTGAGCTACAGGCGCATATATTTATTTTATCAAAAAAAGGTCTTTTAGGCAATACAAGGCAAAAAGAAAAAAATTAAAAACTTAAACAGAGCATTTTTTTTGCTGTTGGTTTTTAGGTAAAATTCCCGCCCCGCATAACAAATGTTTTTGCGTCAAAGTTTGCGTTTATTAAGAATAGAACAGAGCATTTTTTTGCTGTTGGTTTTTAGGTAAATTTTAATTAGCTTTTTTCTATTGAGAAAAAAGCGGTTCTTTCAAACGAGGTATACCAGGAGTGGCTGGCAAGCCCGCGTATCCGAAGTTTGAAAAAAATTAAAATTTACCAAAAAACAACGCAAAAAAAATGCCGAGGGACAGGATCGAACTGTCGACACCTGGTTTTTCAGACCAGTGCTCTACCACTGAGCTACCTCGGCTTTAATTCAAAAGGTTTGAATTATCACTTAATAAATTATAGCAAATATTTTTGTGTTTTTGCAGATTTAATTTAATACAATGGTGGTATATGGGGGATATTATGAATAAAAAAGGTAAAGTTATAATTTTGATGTTAGACTCTTTTGGTATCGGCGGTGCAAGTGATGCGGCCAAGTTTGGCGACGCGGGCGCAAACACTTTAAAACACATAATTGAAAAGCGCGGTTTTTTAAAAATACCGAATATGACTTTTTTGGGTTTACAAAGAGCAGCGCAGGCAAGCGATGGCACTTTTAAACCGGAAAAACAGGAAGAGGCTAAAATAACTTTGCCAAGCAAATATGGCTTTATGCGCGAAAAGAGCCACGGCAAAGATACCTCTTCGGGCCATTGGGAAATGGCGGGCGTGCCGGTTCTTTTTAACTGGGGTTATTTTAAACCGGAATATCCAAGTTTCCCTAAAGAATTAATTGATAATATTTGCGCTGAGGCAAAACTGCCAGGCATCTTAGGCAATAAGGCCGCCAGCGGAACAGAAATTATTAAAGAACTTGGCGAAGAACACATAAAAACCGGCAAGCCGATTTGCTATACCTCGGCCGATAGCGTTTTTCAAATAGCAGCACACGAGGAAAGTTTCGGCCTTGAAAAACTTTATAATCTTTGTGAAATTGCTTTTAAATATGTTAAACCTTATAATATTGCGCGCGTAATTGCGCGGCCTTTTGTCGGGACTGCTGCTGATAATTTTACGCGCACAAAAAACCGCCACGATTATTCCGTTAAACCGCCCGCACCAACTATTTTAAATAAAATTAAAAATGCCGGCGGCCAGGTTATCGGTATTGGCAAAATTAGCGATATTTACGCCGGAGAAGGTATAACAAAAAAAGTTAAAGCAAGCGGACTAGAGGAGCTTTTTAACACAACTTTAACGGAAATTAAAAACGCCCAAAAAGGTTCTTTAATTTTTACAAATTTTGTTGATTTTGATATGGTCTGGGGACACAGAAGAGATGTTGAGGGTTATGCCACAGGACTAGAATATTTAGATAAACGCTTGAGCGAAATACAAAATGTTTTAGAAGAAGAGGATATTGTTTTTATTACCGCTGACCACGGCTGCGACCCAACTTACAAAGGAACAGACCATACGCGCGAAAATGTGCCCGTTTTAATGTTTGGCAAAAAAGTTTTAGGCCAATTTATCGGCGGCAGGGATACTTACGCCGATATCGCACAAACTATTGCTGCTTATTTTGACCTTGAAGGTTTTGAAAACGCAAAAAGTTTCCTCTAAAAAATATGTAAAAAAGGATTACCGGGGGGTAAAAAATGAAGGTTGTTTTTTTTGATATAGACGACTTTAGCAAAGACTATATAAAAAATAAAGTCGTTTGTAATTGCAAAATTTTAATGACGCAAAAATCTTTAGACAATCTAACACCGCAAGAACTAAACGATTTTAAAGATGCGGATATAATATCAATATTTGTTCACTCAAACCAGGTTTTAAAAGCAAAAAACTTAGATAACTTTACCAATTTAAAACTTATAACAACACGCTCCACAGGTTATGACCATATTGATTTAGAATATTGCAAAAAAAGAAATATTGCCGTTGCCAATGTGCCAAAATATGGCGAAATAACCGTTGCCGAATATACTATGGGCCTTTTATTAAATATAAGCCGCAAAATAATCTTGGCAAAAAACGATATGGTACAAGGCAAATATACACCTGATGCCTATACAGGATTAGATTTGTTTGGCAAAACTATCGGTATTATAGGCACCGGGGCAATAGGCAGACATATGATAAAACTTTCTAAAGGTTTTTCTATGGAAGTTATTGCCTATGACCCATACCCAAACGAAGAGTTTAAAAGACTTTATAATTTTGAATATGTTACCTTAGAAGAACTTTTGAAAAAAAGCGATATTATTTCCCTTCATGCGCCTTCCACTAAAGAAAATTACCATTTGCTAAACGAAGAGACTTTTAAGAAAATGAAAAAGGGTGTAATAATTTTAAATACCGCAAGAGGCGATTTGATTGATAGCGAAGCCTTATATAAAAATATCGTTAATAAAAAAGTCGCCGGTGCCGGCCTTGATGTTTTGGAAAATGAGGAACTTTTAATACAGGATGATATTATTTTGAACCAGCAGAGCGTATCTATAGATTTTGCTATGGATACTATCGTTAATAATAAACTTTTAAAACACAACAATGTGGTTATCACGCCGCATATGGCTTTTAACTCTATTGATGCCGTGCATAGAATCTTGGATATTACCCTAAAAAATATTGAAGCTTTTAAAGCAGGCAAAATGATAAATCAAGTAAAATAAAACTCAACACCCTTGGTAGATTTATTTTCTACCGGGGGTGTTTTCAATATTAAATTAATGATAGATTTTCGCGGTTCAAATTTGCCAAAACAAAGCATATAAAGGCGCAGAATTTTTTAGTGTTTTATCTTCCCCGTTTGCTTGGTATTTGGCGATATGAAGGGCCTTGTTTTTCCTACTCCCGTTTTATTGTTTGGTGTGATATGTAGCGTTTACAAAATTGGAATATTTTTATATCCCAACAAGCCAGCCATGTCCGAATAAAAAAGCAAAGCCGTTTCCTATACAACTTGCTTTTTTATGAGTTGGTGGCTTGGAAATAAAAATTCAATTTTGTGCGATTTTAAACACCAAACAATGAAACAAAACAATTGACAAAGCATAAATCTATAATAGCGCAAACAAGATAATTTTAGAAGATAAATCAAAGTTAAGTTAAATTATTTGTAGCAAAGCAAAATGCAAGTATTCCGTCTCCGGCATACCAATTAGTATTGGATGATCCTTTGCTTGTGTGCGAAGTTCAATTAAACGCACCTCTTTACCGGCTTTAGCACTTGCCTGCTTTAAAATATCAATAAAAATTTCGCGCGTGATGTGATGAGAACAAGTAGAACTTGCCAAAAGCCCCCCCTTTTCAAGGCCTTCAAGTGCCATACGGTTTAATTTAACATATAAGTTAATTGCCTGGGGCAAACTTTTGCGGTTTTTGACAAAAGCGGGCGGGTCAAGCAAAATAATATCAGGTTGCGTGGGCAGTTCTTTTTTCATCGCTGCACTTAAAAGACGCTCGGCATCATCCCGTTGATATTGGCAAATTTCCTGCACGCCATTTAAAGCGGCATTTTTATTTGCAAGTTCAACGGCAGGGGCGCTTGAATCTGTGCCCCAGACGGCAACAGCTCCGTTTAAGGCGGCATTTATACCAAAAGAGCCACTATAAGAATATAAATCTAAAACAACTTTATCTTTAAAATAAGGTTTCAAAAATGCGCGGTTTTCGCGTTGGTCAAAATAAAAACCTGTTTTTTGCGAAGAAGTTAAATTGACAAGATATTTAACGCCATTTTCTTCAATTTGAATTTCTTCGGGGATATTGCCAATAATTTCGTTGGCTTGGGAAAGGCCTTCAAGCATTCTAAAATTGCTTTCGTTTTTAAAAACAATACCTTTTGGCTTGAAGATTTTTTTAACGGCAGATAAAATATCTTCTTTAAGATTTTCCATACCGGCGGTTAGAATTTCTACAACAAGATAATCGCCGTAGCGGTCAATAATAAGGCCGGGCGCGCCATCGGCTTCGCCATAGCACATACGGCCGTATTTGCGTAAGCCAAGATGTTTGCGGTATTCAAAAGCGGTGTCAATAGTTTCAAAAATAAAATTTTTGGTGGGAGGTTCTTCACTCTTTGTAATAAATCTAACTGCAATTAAACTATGCGGATTAAAAAAGCCATAGCCCAAAATTTCTCCGCGGAAATCTAAAAGGCGCACAATTTCGCCGGGTTTAATAGTTTTATCAATATGTTCAAGCTCGTTTGAAAAAAGCCAATAATGACCTTTTTTTATACGGTGTTCTTCTTTGGCTTTTACTCTTAACTCTTTCATAAATCTTCCCCTGTTTTTTTAAGAGGTAAGGCCTCTTTACACAGAGGGCAATCGCCTGCATAATAAGTTTGTAAAGGATAATTTAAGAGAGAACGCAAAGGAATATTATCCACAGCACCACTATCAGATCTATCAACGATAACTGCTATACCTATTGTATCGGCCTGGTGCATAGCTATTAAAGAAGCCGCCTGGCGTGAAGTTCTGCCCGTCATAGAAACATTATCAACAATTAAAACTTTTTGGCCGGGTTCAATTTTGACATGGCCCTTAAGACGCAATTTGCCGTTTACATAATGCGCACTTAATGCACGCGCGCCTTTAATGCGGGCCACTTCCTGGGCGATTATTGCGTTATGCGCTGTGGGGGCCAAAACAATATCTATTTTTTTATCAAACAAATCGGCAAGACCTTGGGCAATTTTAGTTGTAAGCCCAGGGTATTGAAAAAGCACATCAGTATCAATATAATTTTGGATATGTAAGCCGTTTGGAAGTTCAAAATGACCTTCAATAATAGCTTCGTTTTCTTGCAAAATGCACATCATATCAATTTTCTGTTTTCTCATTTTTGACTCCTATAAATTCTTTTATTTGTTTAAAATCAGTTTCAAGCCCTTTTTTTGCGGCCGCTTGTATTTTTTTAACCGTCTTTTTTGGGCTTTTAATTTGAATTGCGGGGTCTTTCATTTTTTTATAAGTTATTAAATCTATATGTGGCTCGCCGCTTTCA
>JAFQAA010000035.1 GCA_017417005.1 Elusimicrobiaceae bacterium
TTGAGGAGGGCCGTGAAAATGACACGCTCTGAAGAATTAAGCCAAAAGATAAATACTTTAATGGGACGGATACAAAGTTTTGAAGCCGGAAAAGTGCCGGCCGAGATTTTAAAAGAGTTTGCCGCTTTAAATCAAGAAAGGAGCCGGCTTTGTAAAAATATACCCTTGCCGGAAAAATAATTATGCAAAAGAGTAAAATAAAAAAAATAAAAAGCTTAAGGCGGTGGGGGTATGCTCCTAAACAGATAGCCCTTATACTTGGGGTGTCCTTGCGCAAAGTGTATTATGGCCTTAAAAAAGGTAGTCGGGCGCTCAGTCGGTAAAATTGTAAAAAAAACTCCTTGACTAAAGTTTAAAAATAGGCAATAATTTATTTAGGTATCGCTACTTCCTACTTAAAAAAGCAGGTTGTGGCTTTTTTTATGGAAAAGTGCAGTAAGGATAAATAGATGCCAAAAGCACTTTTCAATAATTTGCCTACCGAAGAAAAACGCCGAAGAAAAACGGCCGATAATTTAACACCAAAACAAGAAGCTTTTGCGCGTCTAATTGTTGAGGGTAAAACCGCAACAGAAGCCTACAGAGAAGTTTACAAACCTAAAAAATCTACAAACAAAACTATCTGGGAAGAAGCTTGCTGTCTTAAAAAAAACCCCAAGGTTTACGCAAGGATAGAGTTTTTAAAGACTAAAGCGGCAAGCGATAGTATTATTTCTCAGACGGAAGTATTAGAAAACATTTCTAAAATCGCAAGACAGGAAAAGACTGACCCAAAAGGCCAGGCGGTTGTTTTGCGGGCAAATGAACTTATGGGCAAACACTACGGCCTGTTTGAAGAAAATTTAAACCTTAAACAAAAAACTTTGCCGACAATAATCAAAATCGTTAGAGAGGCGCAAAAATGAGCGAACAGGAAAACTCTAAAGAGATATGTTTGGATCTGAATTGGTATCAAAAACAATTCTTGTTTAGTGAGGAAAGGTTTTCTTGTTTAATTGCCGGGGTTGGCACCGGAAAGACTTTTGCTTTCCTTTTGAAAGCGTGGGCGCTTTGCCAAGAAAGGCCCGGAACGCTTGGTTTAATTGTGCGCCGTGAATATACGGACTTGCGCGACAGCACTATACAAGATTTTGAACGCTATTTTAATGTGAAAATTAAAGAGCAGGCAAAAGAATTTGAATTTCCTAATGGGTCCAAAATAATGTTTAGGCACGGCGATATGACTGATATAAATGTGCTTAAAAACATTAACCTTTCTTTCTTCGGTATAGAACAGGCAGAAGAATATGAAACGAGCGCTATTTTTGATTTCTTGCGTGATAGATTAAGACGCGGCGAGGGTGCTTGCGGTTTTTTAATTGCAAACGCTATGGGCCATAACTGGATATATGAGCGCTTTATTGAGGGCGCAAGTAGCGAAGTGCACGATTTAACAACAGGACAGGTTGCTTACCGAAAAAATAATTATTTTTGCGCAACGGCCAGCAGTTTTGCTAATGCGCATAATTTGCCAGCGGACTTTGTGGCTGATTTAAGAGCGCAGGAAAAAGACGCGCCGGAGCATTTTAAGCAATATGTTATGAACGATTTTAATATCGTTGACGCAGACGATTTGCTTTTAACACCGGAAGAACTGGGAAATTTAAAACAAAATTGCGCGGGCATTGCCGGCAACAGATATTTGGCCGCGGACTTGGCGCGTTTTGGCAAAGATAAATGCGTGTGTGTTGTCGGCGAAGAAATAAGCGGTTTTAAGTTTAGTGAAGTGGCAACGGACGCTTGGGGGCAAAAAGATACTTTGCACTCTGTGGGTAGAATTGCGGACTTCGGCAGGCAAATGAATTTAACTGACGGCACTATTGACTGCGACGGGTTAGGCCAAGGGTATTATGACAATTTAAAAGATTTAATTAACGGCCATTACGGCTTAAAAGAATTTCACAATACGCCGCTTGGCAAAGATAGTCCTTATGCAAATATAAGAACAGAGATTTATTTCTATATTAAAGAACTTGCCGGCAAGGGTTGGCTTTCCATAAAAACACCGGAAATTATTAATGACCTTGCCGGGCTGCGTTATACCTATAACAGAAACGGCCAAAAAATGATGATACCTAAAGAAGTTATGCGCTCTAAAGGTATTAAAAGCCCGGACTATGCGGATGCTTTTATGATGAGCGTTTGGCTTTGGAAAACAAAAAAGCCCGCGCAAAGTGCTTTAAGACGAAATAAAATAGGCAGATTTAATTTTATAAATCAAGGTTTAAATAACTGGTAAGGAGGAAAAAAATGAGTGCACTTTTTAAAACACCAAGTATACCAAGCGTGCAAAATTCTGTTGCACCGACAACTATTACAGATGATAGTAAAAAAATTGACGAGGAAAGAAAACGCTTTGCTTTAAGAAGAGGCAGAGCCGCAAATATTTTAACAAACGATTATAGAGCACAAAGCCAAGCGGCAAAAAAACTTTTGGGGGAATAAAAAATGAATACCAAGGCTCAAATGCTAATTGATAGACTTGAAAGACTGCAAAGCGTGCGTGCTAACTGGGATAATATTTGGGACTATATCGCAAGAAGAACAAGCCCTAAAAACGCTTGTTTTACAAGCGAATATCAGCCCGGACAGCCGCAAAGTGCTTGGCAAAAATATGACAGCACGGCAAGCCTTGCAATAAATAAATGGGCCAGCGCTATGGACGGAATTACTACTCCGAAAACTCAAAAATGGCACGGCTTAACCTTAACAGACCAAAAGTTAAGTGAAAAATACCGCACTTATTTAGAAGAGGTGCGCGATACTTTGTTTGCTAGAAGATATGGCGCAAACTCTAACTTTACTAACGCAAATTATGAAAATTTACGCTCTGTTGGAACTTTTGGAAACGGCGCTTTTTCGCTAACTGAAAGCAGAGATTTTAAAGGAAATATTTATAAATGTTGGGACTTGAAAGAATTTTATATTGAACAAAACTTTGCCGGCGAAATTGACACTTTTTTTAGAAAATTTAAACTTAATGCCCGTCAAGCCCGCCAAGAGTTTGGCGAAAATTGCCCGGATAAAATTAAAAACGCTAAAAACTTACAGGAAGAATTTGAATTTTTGTGGGCTGTTTATCCTAACACGGACTATGATAAAAACTCTATCCTTGCGGCCAAAAAGAAATTTGCAAGCGTGTATGTTTGTATTACAACTTGTGAAATCGTTGAGGAAAGCGGATATGATATTTGCCCGCTTTTTTACCAAAGATACGATATTATGCCGAGTTTACAAGACCCTTACGGCTATGCGCCGATACTGCTTTGCTTACCGGAAGTTAAAGACTTAAACAAAATGGTGGCAGACTTACTTACGCTTTCTGATAAACAAACAAGAAGCATTTATCTTGCAAGCGAAGATGACCTTGTGGAGCAAAGATTTTTGGAAAACGGCGTTTTGGTGCAGGGCGGACTTGATAGTAATGGACGGGAAAGGATAAAAGAATTGATTAGCCACACGCAAACACCGCTAACTTTGGAAATGATACAAGACTTCCGCCAAGTGGTAAATGAAAGTTTTAACTTAAACCTTTTTCAAATACTCGTAAATAAGCCGAATATGACCGCAACAGAGGTTATGCAAAGAGCGCAGGAACAAGGCACTTTACTTGGTTCTTTTACAAGCAGAAGAGAAAAAGAATTTTTGAGCCCTTTAATTGTTAAAGAGGTAGAGCTTGCCGAAAGACAAGGCGATTTGCCCAGCGTGCCGCAAGAGTTGCAAGAGGCACTTGGCAGCGGCGAAGTTTACTTTAGCATACAATACGAAAGCCCTATTGTTAGAAGCCAAAGAGCCGGCGAGGGCGAAGGTATTTTAAGAACGCTTGAAACGGCTACTATTTTGCAGAATTTTGATCCGACAATTAAAAATCAAATAAATGCTTCTGAAACCTTAAAGACTATTGCCAGTATTTGGGGGGCACCTAGTAAAATCTTTAATTCCGACGAGGAAAAAGAGCTTAAAGATATGAACGAAGCACAGCTTCAGCAGGCACAGCAGATGTTAAATGCTGCACCGGTTATCAGTAAAAGTGCAAAAGATATGGCCGAAGTGCAAGCTAAAGGCGGACTTGGAGGAATAGTTTAATGGCTATTTTTGGAAAAGTAAAAAATAAATTATCAACCATTTTGTTTAAAAAGCGTTGCGCTTTTAGAGATGTGTTTGACGATAAGAAACCGGCCGTCCGACTTGTTTTGAGCGAGATAAGGCGCTTTTGCCCGAGCGATCCGGCAAGAAATGCTTTAGATAAAAAAGGAAATATTGATGAAAAACAAGTTTTTATAAATATCGGCCGTAAACAGGTTTTATCTTTCATTATGGCGCGAATCAATATGCCAGATGAAAGAATTGAAGAAATAGTAAGAGAGGAACTAAAAAATGGAACAAGATAATAAAGGCGGAACACCGAGTATGTCGGACGCTGCGAAAGAAAACTTCCTTAACTCTTTAACGGAAGAAAACCGCGCTTATGCAACCGAAAAAGGATATGTAAGCGCTAATGATTTAGTGGCCGGACTTAAAGCCGCTGCTAAATTTGACGGAATTGATATTGACAAAATGGTATCTTTGCCGACAGAAAAAAGCACCGAAGAAGAAATAAATGCTTTTTATGCCAAACTCGGCCGCCCGGAAAGCGCTGATAAATATGATTTTAAAATAGCCGAGGGGCAAAGTGATGAATTTGCCAAACAAGTTGCACCTTTGCTTTTTAAAGCCGGTCTTACACAAAAGCAGCTTGATACCTTAGTGCCGGACTGGAACGCTTTTGTGCAAGCTCAACAAGAAGCACAGGCAAAAGCAAGCCAAGAGGAATTTAATAAGGCTATGGAAACTTTAAAAACCGAGTGGGGCAAAGACTACACCGCAAATGAAACTTTAGCAAAAAGGGCAAGTGCTGCTATCGGTTTAAACGCTGAAGAAATTGACGCGCTTGTAAAAATTAAAGGCACAGCGTGGGTTTTTAGAACTATGGCTAAACTCGGCAAGGCAATATCTGAAAA
>JAFQAA010000036.1 GCA_017417005.1 Elusimicrobiaceae bacterium
AATGCTACTGCTTGATCTAAATAGCCAAGCAGGGCCTGTAAAAGCAAAATAAGGGCAGCGATATATGTCTTTTTACCGCGTAAAAAATCCCTTATTTTTAGCAAGATATTTTTTAGTTTTGCCGGCATTAGAAATTTTAATATTGTATCTAACATTTTTATTTCTCCGTCATTTTTTTAATTTTTCCAAAAGCAAGGTTTTTGTTTCCTTTACTTCGGAATAAATTAAAGTTGTTTTATTTTCCAAAATATTTTGTTTGGTGTTTATTAAAATAATTTGTTCTTCAAGTTTATCAAGGCGTTTTGGCGTTGAAATTGTGCTTGAAAGCCACAGGGAAAACGCTACAAGTGCGCTAATAATAAAAATTAAATTTCTTAAAAGAGAACTAAATAAAGTTATTTCCTGCGGTTTGGTTAAGTTTTGTATTAGCATTTTTAAATTTCCTTTAAATCAAGGCGAAGGGTCCAATTTTCAAGGTCAAATTCAAGGCCTTCAACGGACATTTCCGTTTCAAGATAATTTGCATAATCTATTAAAAGAGTATCGCCAAGTTCAATTTGTGGCAGAAATTTGGTGTTTATAACGGCGCGCTTTTTAACTTGGCAGACTTGCTCGTAAATTGCGCTTACAGCGGCAAGGGCAAGGTTTGCGTTTTCGGGCGGTAAAAGCGTGCCGGCGGAAATTTTTAACTCTTTTAAGCCGTATTTATCAATTAAATTTGGGCGGGTTAAATTTTCTAAACTATTATCTTTAACTTCCTGATAAGTGCCAAAGTTAACACACACGCGGTTAAAAAGTTTATCTATACCGCTGTTTTGATATTCAATATTTATAATTTCGCCCTTAGTTAAAGTTAAACTTGGCTCGGGGTAGGTGCGCTTTTTAAATAAAAAAGTGCCGTCTGTTTTATAACCGATAATAAAACCGCTGAGTAGCGCAAGGTCCTGCATAATTTCAAGGCAGTTTTTTTGATAAGTGTTAACAAGAGCGATATTAACGCTGTTTGTGTAATAAACCAAAGACCAATTATTTAGGACGGGGCTTGAAGTTTGCTCAGCGTTGCTGGTGGCAGACCATTTTAACTGAAGATAGCGTTTTTGCGTGGCGGGTGTTTGGCTACTTGTAATTTCGGCCCACTCAGTCCAAGAATCTTCAAGCGTATCTTTTGCGCGCCAAAAAGTTTTGGCAGAACCTAGATTTAAAGTTTGATTAATATTAAACACATCCCAATTTATAAGATATTCCCCGCCGTCTATAACAGGGCTTAAATAAGTGCCTTTTGGCGCAAGATTGCCTGTGCCGGTGGCAGCTTGGGGGCTAAGGGAAACATTTTCTATCCCCTGGTAGCCGTTATTTACCATTTTTAAAACAAGGTAGCTACTTTGCGTGTAAGTATTATCCGTTGCCACAAGGCCTAGATAATGCCAAGAACTTGCACTTGGTTCAAGGGCTTTTAGCCAAAGGTAAAAATTGCCGTTTTCGTCGCGGGAAAGGCGGTATTTTATTTTTGTTATATTGCTGCCTAGGCTATAACTTGCTGCATGCAAACCAACAAGGGTGCCATTATTTACTTTGTAAAGGCCAAAAACCATATTATTGCCGTATTTAAAGTGTGTAAGGCAGTAGCCGTTTGTGTTGCGGTAGTTATTAGTGGAGGAAATAAAAAAGTTTAACTGGTTTTCTGTTTCGCTCCAATTACAACTGGCGTCAATTTGCCAAGTGCCGTAAGCCTGTGCGCTTGGCGTATAAGCCGTTGCCGGTGATGAAAGTAAACCGCTTGATAACCAGGCACTTGTCGGCGTGAAAGTAAAGGAAACATTACTTGGCTTTTCCAAAATAGTCCAAGCAAATTCGGCATCTTTTAAAAAATTATTTTTAAGCTGCACGGTATTTGAAGATATTTCCACATTTTCCAAAGTTCCTTCTTCAAAAGTAGTAAAAGTGGGCTGCTCAAAAGTGTTTATGATAGCGTGGTCAAAGGAAACATCGTCAATATCTGTGTTTTGGCTATTTGAAATTTGCGCAATTTGCCCTGCCAGCCAAGATAAAGGCTTATTTTGCCACCAATAAATATAAGAACACCATAAACTTTGCCCTTCTGCAAGAGTATTTTTTAATTTTATTTTTGCACCTTGGTTTAGGTTATTTAAAGAGGAAACTTGATAATCTAAACTAGGTTGTAGCGTTTGGGTATTTGCAAGAGAAGAGCCTTGTTTAACTTCTAAAATAACGCCGACGCCAGAGTTTATGGTGTAAAATTCCTGCCCTTCGTTTTGCCCCAGAAGTT
Source organism: Elusimicrobiaceae bacterium (assembly GCA_017417005.1). Taxonomy (GTDB): domain Bacteria; phylum Elusimicrobiota; class Elusimicrobia; order Elusimicrobiales; family Elusimicrobiaceae; genus Proelusimicrobium. The sequence continues at coordinate 2,288 of JAFQAA010000036.1, forward strand.
CGTTTTTAGTGAGGTTTGATATTTGCTCTGCTGAAAAGGAAGAAAGTTTTTCCAGTTCGCCTTTAAGCGTAAGAGATATTGTTTTATCCTCTGGGTATTCCTGCGGGGTATTTAAAATAAAACCGCGGAAAATTAAAATATCTTCTTTACCTTCAGAAGTGTTTGCTCCGCCAAAAACTTCCACTTTAGAGCCAAAAAAGTTTTCTTCTTCGGCAAAATAAGAGTTTTGCGCGCCGGGCGTAAATTTTTTATCTAAATTATTTAAAACAAGACTTGTATTTGCGCAAGACCAGGTGGAGTAGGCTTCTGTATCAAGTTTCCACTTTATAGGGCTTATTTCAATAAGATGTTTTGAAATATCTATGGGGGGCTCAAACTCATATTCTGAAGTTGCGCTGTTCCACACGCGTTTATAAAGAAGAATTTTTTTATAGTATTTTGGCGTTTGGCTGTTTAGGGCCTGTGTTAGAGAAGAAGAAATTTGTTTCATTTTTTACCTCTCAAGCAAAGTTAAATTTAAAGTGTAAAGAGCATTTTGGCGGTTTAAATTATAAACGGGCGGTTCTTTTGGGGCAAACTCGCCCACAAAATAGCCGTCAAAATCGCCAAACAAAGCATAGGTTAAAAAAGGGTTATTTTTAAGAGTTGTTTTTATTTGTTCTAGTAAAGTTTGCGAAATATTGGATAAATTTAGATTTAATTTCTTTTTAACAAACTCCTGCCAAGAAACAAGGCTGCCGTCGGCAAGGTAATAGGAACTACCTTTAAAAGTATTATCAAGCGTGTAAGAACTTAAAATATTTTGTAAAGTAAGCAGCTTTTTAACAATTAAAATTTCTTCAAAATCAATAGAAATGTTGAAAGTTAAACGGATAATTTGCACCGTGATTTGCGTGGGTAAAATAAAAAATTTATCTGCCTTTTGGGTTTGAGTTAAAGTTGGGCCACTAGTCCAAGATTCTTGCTCAGCAGTTGTTTTATAAGCAACTTGCACACTTGTAATGTCTGTATTTTTTATTAAAAAAGCATCAATTTGTTTTGCCTCGCTAAAAGTGATTTGCGAAGTATTTGAAGTGGTGGTAATTTGCGTTGAATCTTCAATTAAATTTGCGGAATATAAAGTGATTGGTTCAAAAATCATAAGCTTGCCTCCCTATCTTTTTGTTTGCCTATTTTATAACTGATTTTGGCTTGCTCTACCGCCCAAGAAACCCCTTTGCGCGCAGCCTCGCCAATTTGCTCGCAAAGTTCTTTTGCGCTGACAGCAGAAGAAGTGCCGGCATTTATAGTTATTGGTGTATTTATAGTGATATTTAAAGGGGTTTCTTGGGCTTTTGCGGCCTCTGGGGAAAGGACATATTCCCCCTCGTGCAACAAATAAGGGCCGGTTTGGTTTATAGGGCCCCCTGTCCTGCGTGAGCCAAGCAGTCCGCCCAGTAAACTTGTTCCCCCGCCAAAAATTGTGCTAAAGAAACTTTGGGTTGCCATTTCAGCCCCCATAGAAAGAAAGGAAGATAAAATGTTTTTAAAAACTCCGCTTGCCAAACTTTCAAGGTTAAGGAAGTTTTTTGAAGTAGCATCAAAAAAACTATTTAAAGAGGCACTTGATAAAACATTTATTTTGCTTGCTCCCGAGATAAAATTATGGCTCCATTTATCTGTTTGATTGTTTAAGTTATTATAATATTTGCTAAATTCTTGCGAACTTTGGTTAATTTGTGTTTGAGCCTCTTTAAAACCTTGCGGGTCAAAAAGGCTTGATAGTTCAATAAAAAAAGAACCTGCACTATTTGTCATTTGCTTATTCCTATTTGTGAAAGTTGCGCGGAGCTGGGGTTTATATTTTGTTTTGTATAACCCATCTGCTTTAAAGCCCCGCTTACAGCCCAATTAAGCCAAAAGAGGTTTTGAGCCAAAATATATTGGGTTGTGTAGCCGTAAAAAGACGCACAAAAACTTATGGCACCTAAAAGGGCGTCTAATTCTTTTTTACTTTCAGGGCCTGGGTAAAATTTGCCATTATCAAGCCAAAATCGTTAACCTCGCTTAAAGTTTTGGTTAAAAGGCTTAGTTCTTGCAAGGTTATTTTATCTTCCGGGCAAAGAACATCTTTAAAGGCATTATTTGTTAAAAGATTTAAAATTTCCTTTGTTTTATTAGTGCCGGCAATTTCAAAGATTTTGGCAAGGATATTTTGCTTATCTTTTAAATCTTTAATTTCGCCGTAAATTTGCCCGAGTATGCGGCCAAGCAAAACGGCATTTTTTATGCTGATTGGCTTTATTTCAATATCGCGTCCCATAATTTTAACTATTTTTGTTTGGGGCAAAAGAGCTTCAAAAGGGTTCATAGTAATCTCCTAAATTTTATTTTTAAGCAGGTTCGGGGGTGTTTTAAAATCCCCCGAACCTTTTTTGGTGTCGGTGTTTTTTTGTGGTTGCCTAGGCGGAAGTAATATCTTCTATTTTGCCAAAGCGTTTGTTTAATTCTTTTGAAGTATCGCATAAAACATCAAACTCTACTTCAACTAAAGTTTCGCTATCGCGTTTATAACTTTGGCTTGTTTTGCCGCTTGGGCGGCATTTCCAAAAAGTATATTTGCGGGTTTTTCCGTTAGGTCCTTTTACATTGATAAAAAGGGTTTTGTAAGTTTCGCTAGCTTTATCGCCAAACTCAAAAGAAGTTGTGTTTAAATCATAGCCAAAAGCAAGGGCAATATTTGCTAAAGTTGCTTCCGCAAGAGAAAATTTAATTTTTAAACTTTCCGCCGTAGTAATTTTATCAATAATACCAAGACATTGATCCACCTTAACTTCGTAAGAACTTTCTTCGTGTTCAATGGTAATACCTCCTTTAATAAAACCTAAATCTGTGGCCTGGGCCTCGCTTGTGCCGTAAGAGCCGGCTTTTAAAGTGCTTTGGGCATTTAAACCCACGATAATATTTGTTGGTGTGGACATTTGTTTCTCCTATATTTTTTTAAATTTAAAAATAAAATTAATAGCGCGCACATGGCGGCCGAGTTCGTCTAAAAAATCATTTCCCCCTATCTTTTTTGAATAGTAAATTTTATAAGTTTGGGATGGTATTTCAGTAGCGGTCAAATCAAGCAGTTCTGTTAAAAGATAGCTTATTTGCGTGATTTGTAAAAAATCATCGGCCGTGATGGTTAAAGTTATTTGTTCGGTGTTTAAAACCTCATCAGTTGTGCCGCCCGGGTTTGTGGAACGATAAACAATATAAGGTAGTCTTGAAGATATCCTTGCAAAATTAGGGTAAATTTTACTATCTGTTTGCGTGCTTGATAAAACTAAACTTAAAGCTTCGTCAGAAGTTAAATAATTGTAAATATCTTTTAAAATCATAAGAATTTTCCTATTCCTTTTATTTCTTCTTTTAAAATAAGGGCATATTTATTTAGCGTTGGCAGCATAAAAGGGCGTGGGGCAGTTTTTTGCGTGCCGTATTCTAAATAAAGCGCGTAAGGCGCACTATCCGTGCAAAAAACTTTTATTGTTAAATTATTTTTATTATCTTCAATTAAATACTCAACGGAATTTTGCAAAGTGCCACTTTCTTTGCGCGGGGCCTGCAGGGGCAAACTGCGCACAATTTTTGCCCCGTTTTTAGAAACGGGAATATCTAAAATATTTTTTATTTCCAGTTTCATTTCTGCGGCTAAAGTTTGGGTTATTAGCCTTTGCGCTCTATTAATATTTAGCAAAGTTTGTGCCAAGTTTTTACCAAGCACTTCAAAAGAAGAATTAAGAGAAAAATTAAACATTTTAAATAGCCCTTTCCAAATATAAACACTGGTAGCGCCCTGCCCCGCCAAGCGAAAGAGAACCTACCACATTATAATTTTTGCCGTCAATAACTATGCAAAAATCATTTTGTGGCAAACTTCTTTCTGTTAAATAAAGGGCGTGGGTCGCTTTTTGATAGGCCGGGCTAGAGTAGCGGCGCTCGCTAACCTGTCTTGTTCTTAAGCGGCAGGGAATATTAACGGCAAAATCGGTGTAAATTATATTTTGCTGGCCGCTGTTTTCTTGGGTTTGATAAGAAGCGCTTTTTATAGTGCAAGTTTTGTTTAAAAGGGTTTTAAAACTCATAAATCAACTCTCCTGTAGCCTTCTAAAAGCAGGGCAATTTGCGGGGCAATAGAGTGTTCTTCAAAATAACTAATACTATAATCGCCAAGAGTTTCCCCTTTAATATTGCAATTTTCCTGTAAAGTTAAAATATCTTTAACCCAATGCCAAATGGCAAGTTGAATATTTTTGGGAACGCTTGCCGTATTTTGCGCAAGGCCGGCAATATAGGTTATTAAAACAACGCCTTTCCAATTAGTAGGTTTTTTTATAATTCCGTTATACTTATCAAGTTTTAAAATTGTTAGGTCAATAGTTTGTCCGTCTTCAACAAGGCTTGTTATAGTTGTAATAGGATACTGGCGAAGTTGCAAATATTTTGTTTTAGAACCTTGTTTATCGTGGGGTTCTTCGGTAATAGTTCTGGCAACAATATTGCGTCCGAGATACTTTTCGGCTGCTTCGGTGCAAGCCTCAATAAGCATTTCATAAAGGGTATCTTTTGAAGTATCTTGCGCGCTTACGCCTAAAAAAGATTTTAAATTTTCTAAACTTGTTGCTGCTGTTGAGGGTAAAGCCATAAATAAAATTTCCTCCTTTAATATCTTTATTAAGGGCGGTGCTTAAAATACCGCCCTTAAAACACAAGGGTTATTTAAAGATTAAATAACTAAATGCGCTACCATAGGTAACATCAATAGACAAAGCTTGGGTAAAGCGCAGCCAGGTTTGATCTGTCATAAAGGCGCTTTCTAAAACGCTATCTTCGCTATTCCAGGAAGCAGCATCTTGGGAAACTTTAACACTCATAGTTTCTCTTGGGGAGATAAGTAGGTTTTTATTAAATCTGCCAAAGAAGGCGATTGTTTGATTCCCACCACTTAAACTGGAAGCAGAAGAAACTTCATTAGGTATCTGAGAGCTGACAACATAAGGCGTGTTCCAAATGGTTGCCGGTGTGCCAAGGGAAGGTGGCGCCCAAATATATTTGCCGTGTAAATCTTTTAACTTCATTAATTTGCTAAGCCCAGCTCTTGAAACAACTAAAACGCCTTCTCTTGCGTTTTGGTCGTTTAAGCTAAAGAGCAAGTTTGCAATATCATCAAAACTTACGCTTGAAGAGGCCATAGAAACGCTGTTTATGCCACTAGTGTTTAAAATGCCGTTAAAAGGATCATTTGCGCTTGTTTTACCGATTAAGGCAACCCTTTCAATTTCAAGGGCCATAGCTTCAGCCACAAGTTCGGATAAAAACTGAGTTAAGTTAATAGCACTATCTCTTATTAACTCATCGGTGCATTTGATAACTGTTGCCAAAACTTTGGCAGTTTGTTCAATTTGGCCGAAAGTTGGGTTTGTGATACCTTTTACGCTGTTTTCGCTAACCCAGCCGACTTGTAAATTGGTAAGCTGTTTTGGAATTTGGCGCTTCCAAGTGGACATTGGCATAATATTGGCAATTTTCATAATTGCGCTACTTTCATTCATTAATTTAAAAACTTGGTTTGAAAATTCGCTAGGCACCAAATAGCCGCCGCCGGTAATGGCGGTATCCCCTTCGGAAAGGACGGCCTTAAAATCATTTAATACAGAGTTTTTGTTTTTTGCGGCAAGCAAGAAATTTTTCATATTGCCAAATTTGCGGCCATATTCGCTTGTCCAAGGTTGTTCGGGTTTATTGCGTCCGCTTTTGGCATAGACGGAAAATCTTTCTAAAACCTCTTCTTCTGTTGTGGGCAAAACGGCTTTACTTTTTTGCGGATGCAAATTGTTGATGATATCTTCAATCATCTTTTCTGCTTTATCTTTGGTTAAACAATCGTTAATTTTAGAATCAAGGGTTTGCCTTAATTCTTTTATGGAACTCATTATTTCGTCCATTTATTTCTCCTAGACGGGTTTTGGAGTTCTTATTTATAAAAATAAAAAGAGCCTTCAAACCCTGTGAGGTTTGACGACTCTCCCAATTTCTGATACAAATGTATCAAATTTATTTTTACTTGTCAACAAATTTTTTTACTTCTCAATAAATAAGTATAATAATGTTATAATAAAATTATATACCAAGATTAAAGGAGGTTTTGATGCAACAAATTACAGAAAAACAAAAACAACCCGCCGGTCTTTATTTATTATTTGCAACAGAAATGTGGGAACGCTTTAGTTTCTATTCTTTAAAAGCTCTGTTTATTTTATATTTAACAAAGGAACTTTTGCTTTCTAAAGAAGTGGCAAGCGGCTATTTTGGAACTTTAATGAGCCTTATTTTCTTATCCCCCCTTATCGGCGGTTATATTGCTGATAAATGGATAGGTAAAAGAGCTTCAATTATTATTGGCGCACTTTGTATTATTGCCGGGCAGTTATGTATGGGGCAAGGTTCTTTGCACGCTGTTTTTGTAGCCATGGGTTTAATTGTGGCAGGAAACGGCTTCTTTAAACCAAATATCTCAAGTATTGTCGGCGATTTATATGAGAAAAACGACCCAAGAAGAGATAGTGGTTTTACTATATTCTATATGGGTATTAACCTTGGCTCTTTTTTGGCCGGTTTAATTGCCGGAACCTTGGCCGCTAAATATGGTTGGGCTTATGGTTTTGGTTCGGCGGCAGTCGGTATGCTTTTTGGCCTAGTTTTGTTTGTTTGGGGCAAAGATAAATATTTGCAAGGCAAAGGCAAAGCCCCTAAATACTATGTTAAAACGACGAAAACAAAACAGGAAGTTTCAAATGCCCCTCTTACAAAAGAAGAAAAACAAAGAATTGCCGTTATCTTTATTATGGCTTTCTTCTCGGTCTTTTTCTGGGCTATTTTTGAGCAAAAGGGTGCGGCTTTAAACCTTATTGCTGATGAACATGTTAACAGAGTAATAAACTTCTTTGGCAAACCTTTTGAAATACCGACAGCGTGGTTCCAGTCTGTTAATCCTTTGTTTATTATGCTGTTTGCGCCTGTATTTTCTAAATTATGGGTGTTTTTAGGCAAGAAAGGCAAAGATTTAAGCGTGCCTGCCAAATTTATGGTGGCGTTTTGGCTTATTGCCCTTGGTTATGTTATTTTGCTTACGGCAACAAGCGTTTGCGGCGATAATAAAATGGGTATTTTTTGGATTATCGGTGCTTATTTTATGTTTACTATGGGTGAGTTATGCCTATCGCCTGTTGGGCTTTCAATGGTAACAAAACTATCGCCTGTAAAGTTTATTTCTTTGTTTATGGGGATATGGTTTTTGGCCAACTCGGCTGCAGGCTTTTTGGCCGGTAAATACTCAGGCAAACTTGATACTATGACTTTACAGCAGTTCTTTACCTGGCCGGTTATTACGGCTTTTGGAGCATCTATAATCTTGCTAGTATTAATCAAACCTATAAACAAGTGGATGCACGGCGTAAAGTAAAAAATTATTTAGCAGTTTTATTAGTAAAAAACCCCGACAATTTGCCGGGGTTTTTTACTGCTCAAATTAAAGAGAACTTTTTTATTTTTGATATTTGTTTCTCTTTGTATAATGAGTGTGGAGCAAGTGGTGTGCCTTTTGGCTTAAAGGTGCGCCAAGATAATCTGCGTATAATTTCTTAATAGCAGGGTTATTGTGGCTACATCTGATTTCAGCGTGGGCATCTTCGTTATAAAGGCCTTTTGCTCTGATAACTCTAAGTTCATCGGTTACGCCATAAGGTTGACCTCCGCCGGCCACACAACCGCCTTGGCAGGCCATAACTTCCACAAAGTGATAAGGCAGGTCCTTACCTTCTGCTTTAGCCTTTTTAATCTTTTTCATTAAGGCATCAACATTGCCAAGGCCGTGGGCAACGGCAACGCGAACTTCTGTTCCGTCAACATCAACTTTGGCTTCTTTAATACCTTTAAGACCGCGGACTTTTTTAAAGTCAACATCTTTAAGTTCATTACCTGTAACAAGATTATAGGCTGTTCTTAAAGCAGCTTCCATAACACCGCCGGTAGCACCAAAGATTGTGGCAGCACCGGTATATTCAGCAAGAATATCATCGCCTTTTCTATCTTCTAAGTTAGCAAAGTCAATGCCGGCTTGTTTAATCATTCTGGCAATTTCGCGGGTTGTTAAAACAAGGTCAACATCCGGATAGCCGCTGGCGGACATATCTTTATCTCTGCTAATTTCGTATTTCTTTGCGGTGCAAGGCATCACGGAAACTACAAAAATATCTTTGGGGTCAATATTATGTTTCTGAGCATAATAAGTTTTGGCAAGAACACCAACCATTTCATGTGGAGATTTTGCGGAAGAAATATGGTCAAGCATATCGCCGTGATTTTTTTCAACAAAATCAACCCAAGCAGGGCAGCAACTTGTAATTAAAGGCAAAGTTCCGCCACTGGTTAAGCGGTGTTTAAACTCGCTTGCTTCTTCCAAAATGGTTAAGTCTGCGCCGGTATTGGTATCAAAAACTGCTTTAAAACCAAGTTCATATAAAGCGCTTGTTAATTTGCCTGTTAAGTTTTTGCCAACAGGGAAGCCA
>JAFQAA010000003.1 GCA_017417005.1 Elusimicrobiaceae bacterium
CTAGGCAATAGGCAAGATTGGCATTTTTACAAGATAAAATACCATTTTGTAAATTCATAATTGTTGCATAATAATTTTGCATAATACGCCCCTGCCTTACTTTAGTTATAGTATAACTGATATTTGTTATTTTTTCAAGGGTTATTATACTGAAAAACAACCCTAACTAAAAATTAGTTAGGGCTGTTTTAATTTTTTCCTTAAAAGTTTTATTTAAACAAAGGTGTAATAACTTTTAAAAGCGGTGCAATAGTTAGTGCTACAATAGATATAAGTTTCATTAAAACATTTAAGGAAGGCCCCGCGGTGTCTTTAAAAGGGTCGCCAACGGTATCACCGATAACAGCAGCTTTGTGTTGCTCGGTGCCTTTGCCACCTTCAAGAGATTCAATATGTTTTTTGGCATTATCCCAAGCCCCACCCGAGTTTGCCATAAACAAGGCAAGCATAACACCTGAAGTTGTTGTTCCAACAATTAAACCGCAAAGCATTAAAGGGCCAAATAAAAATCCCACTAAAGCAGGGGTTGCAATACCGATTAAAGCCGGCAAAACCATTTTTTTAATGGCAGACCTTGTTGAAATATCAACGCACTTTGTATAATCAGGTTTTGTCTTTCCCTCTAAAATGCCGGGCATTTCTTTAAACTGACGGCGCACTTCAATAACCATATCATAAGCAGCCTTACCAACAGCATCCATAGCCAAAGCAGAAAATAAGAAGGGCAACATTGCCCCAATAAACAAACCTGCCATCATATAGGGGTTTGCCATATTTACAACTTGAATACCAACAGAAACTCTGTAAGCCTCAAATAAAGCAAGGGCCGTTAAAGCAGCAGATCCTATTGCAAAGCCTTTGCCGATTGCCGCCGTTGTATTACCAACAGCATCAAGTTTATCTGTTCTCTGGCGGACTTCGGGGTCCATATTAGTCATTTGAGCTATACCGCCGGCATTATCGGCAATAGGGCCATAAGCATCAACCGCAAGTTGAACGCCCGTTGTGGAAAGCATACCAAGCCCGGCAATAGCTACACCATATAAACCAGAAAATTTATAAGATAAAATAACCGCTAAAGCAATAAATATTGCCGGCCACATTGTTGAAAGCATACCAACACCAAGACCGGATATAATATTTGTAGCAGGACCGCTTTTTGAATTTTCGGCAATTAAATTTGTGTGTTTTTTGCCTTCTGCCGTATAGTAATCTGTAATAAGGCCAATTAAAATACCGCACACAAGACCAATTAAAACTGCATAGTAAATACCGCAATAATGATAAGTAGCATTACCAAAAGAAAAACTTTCCGGAGCAACAGCCTTAATTACCGGGTAAGCAAAAAGAGCAAATAAACCGGAAGCCAAATAAAGTCCTTTATTTAAAGCAGCCTGAGGGTTTATTCTTCTGCCGATTTTAACTGCAAAAGTGCCTATAATTGAAGCGGCAATACCAAGCGCTGCCAAAACCAAAGGCAAATAAACTAAATTTAAGCCATTGGCGCAAGAACACATTGAGGCTGTTGCCCCAATAACTAAAGAACTTAAAATAGCACCACTATAAGATTCAAATAAATCTGCCCCCATACCGGCAACATCACCGACATTATCGCCGACATTATCAGCAATAGTGGCAGGGTTTCTTGCATCATCTTCAGGGATATTACTTTCAACTTTACCAACTAAATCTGCACCGACATCGGCTGCTTTTGTATAGATACCGCCGCCAACACGCGCAAATAAAGCAACCGAACTTGCCCCAAGGGAAAACCCCGTCAAAACAGGCAACAAAGTTTGTTGCATAATTTCTCTTGAAGAGCCAAAAAATAAAGTGTAAATATAAGCCAGCGTTGAAATACCCAGTAAAGCCAGCCCCACTACACTAAGCCCCATAACACTTCCGCCGCCAAAAGCAACTTTTAAAGCGGAATTTAAAGATTTTTTTGCCGCGCAAGCTGTTCTCGCATTGGTAAAAGTGGCAACTTTCATACCGACAAACCCGGCCAAGCCCGAAAAGAAGGCCCCCACCATAAAGGAAACTGCCACCCAACTTAAATACCCTTTGTTAAAAACCGCCAATAACAAAGCAACAAAAACCACCACTACAAACAAAACCTTATACTCTCTTCTTAAAAAAGCACTTGCCCCTTCTTGTATAGCGGAACTAATATCCTTCATCGCTTTTGTGCCACGCGGTTTTTTATAAACTATCACGGCTTTAATAAAAGCCGTTAGTAAAGCCACCAGTGAAACTGCTATTGAAATAAATAACAACTTTTCCATTTTAACCTCCGTATTATTTTACTCTTTATATAATTTTAAAATTTGGGGAAATTCCCTTTTAAAAACTTCCACAACTTTACTATCAAAATCTTTACCTGCTTTAGAAACTATATAGTTATAAGCCTCCTCTAGCGGCCAGGCTTTTTTATAAACTCTGTTCATACACAAAGCATCAAAAACATCTGCCACGGCAAGTATTCTGGCTTCAAGGGGTATTTCTTCCCCTTTTAAGCCGTTTGGATAGCCGGAACCATCCCACTTTTCGTGGTGAGAAACACTCATTTTATAAGCCGTTTCCAAAATTTTTGATTTTGCCCCTTTAAGTATTTTTTCGCTATACTTTGTGTGTTGCTTCATAAGTTCATATTCCTGTGGGGTAAGTTTGCCAGGTTTTAACAAAATATGATCAGGAATAGCAACTTTTCCGATATCATGTAATAGACTGGCATTTTTAATATTTTCAACTTCCCCTGCACTAAAGCCAAGTTGTTTTGCAAGAATTTCACAAACAGCACTAATATGTGCCAAATGGGTTTTTGTATCGTGTTGATCGCGGTATTCTGCTGCAACGGCAAGGCGGTAAATAGTTTCAAGATTAGCAAGTTTAACTTCTTCATAAAGAGCGGCTATCTCAATATTACCGCTAGCAAGTGTTGCAAGCAATTTCAAAAGGCCCTCATCACGCGAATTAAACGGAGTGTTATCTTCCTTATTATTTAACTGAAACACTCCTATAACTTTGCCTTCCTTATTTCTTAAAGGCACCGCCAGTAAGGAAGTTGTTTTAAAACCTGTAATAATATCAAGTTCCTTTGAAAACCTACTATCGCTGTAAGCATCGGCAATATTTATAGTGTGCCCACTTTTAGCAACCGCACAAGCAATATTATTGCCGTTTAAAGGTAAATGAATTTCGCTATATTTTAAGCCTTTTCCGCTTGCTATTTTTGACCAAAACTCTTTTTTACTATCGTCCTTGATAAAGATAAAACAACGCTTAACACCTATAATCTTTTGTATCTGCTGGGCTATTAGGCCAAGTAAAGTATCCAAACTGCTGTGATGTGCAATTTGTTTGCCAAATTCCGTTAACAAATTCAGTTTTTCTTGGGCATCTAAACCATTATTATTTTGCTGTTCGTTGTTCATTTACAATTTGTGCTAAAGTAAAAATATCTAATTTTATTTTATGTTTTTTCTTTATCCTATCAAAAAACACTTTATCTTCCGGGCAAAGAGCCACAAGGGTTTTGCCCTCGTATTTCTTTAAGCCGTCAGCAAAAAGCTGCTCTTCTTCAAAAGACAAATCCTGCCAAAATAAAGAGGCCGGAGTATGTATAATATCCTGTGTAAACTCTACAAAAAAATTAGCGTTTAAGCAACTGATAAAATCTTTTTCTTCTTCGCTAGCTTTAAAGGAATTATTATTTATTATATATGTTCCGTCCGTTTTTGCCACAAATTTAGTATCCGGCAAAATATATTGGATATGCTTAAATCCGCTGATATTTTTTAAAAAACGCCACAAAATAATATTATCTGTAAAAAGAGCCACTTTTTTAAAAGATTTAACTTCTTTTTTTAAATTTTTAAGGATATAAGCAAGCAAATCTTTATCGCCAAGATAAAGGGCTTCATTTAAGTATATAGCTTGTTTAGAAACTCTTGAAAAAGGCCTTAAAGATAAAACCTCAGAAGCAAATTTTAACCCCTCTTTAGAAGTTAAAAATAAATTTTTTACCTCTTCGGTTTTAATTTGCTTTATTTTTTTACCAAAAACTAAAAAAGGAAATAAGAGCGCAGAATATTTATGATAGAAATTTAAGTATTTTTTTCTATAAGAAGCTTGGGCAAAATAATTTTTTAATTCAAAAATAAATTCATCTATCCTTAAATCTATGGCACAATATTTTGAACATTGCGCGCATTGAGTGCAGGAATTTATACATTTTAAAAGCATTTCTTCATTTTGTTTAATATCTATTTTTTTCTCTAAAAGCAAATTTAAAAGTTGCACTCTACCCCGGGGGGAAAAATTTTCCATATTGTGCGCTTTATAAGAAACACACCCCTGCAAACACGCGCCACAACGCGTGCAACGCTCGCTTTCTTTTTTTAAAAAAGCAAGATGTCTAGCCAAAATTATTGCACTTCTGCTAGAATCTTGGTTTTTCAACGGATTGTTTTTTAAGTTTAAAGACATTAAAATCCTCTAATTTATTAAATTTTTTATTCGGGTCAAAGACTTCTTTTAAAGCATAGTGGATAGAAGCCGGGCTAAAAGACCCCGTTTTTTTTGCGATCAAAGGCTCTTTTGCGCCCACAGCAAAAACACGAATAGTTAAAGCCGTTATTAAAGCATAGGCTCCTTTTGAACCGCAAAGAAATCTGATTATATCGTAGCCGGCAACATTTTTTATATTTTTACCGCCGATATTATAAACCTCGCCATTTGGTAAAATAAACTCAAGTTCCGTTACATAATCAGCCATTGTCTTAAAATCACCATCGGCAAAAGCCTTGCCGATAGAACCTTTAAAATCTGAGGTTATAGGCAAACTCATTTTATGTTTATTTAAAAAAGCTTCAAGTTCGCTTACTTGACAGCCGGCCTGAACTTTTACAAGCCAATTTTTTTTATCTAGTTCCAAAATTTCCTTTGCCTCACAAAGCAAAGTTTCTTTTATTTTTACTTCGTTAGCCTGTTTTATCTGTTCTTGCAAAGCAAGAATATTTTTTTGTTTTGAAGCGTAAGGTTCTTTTGCGCTTTTAGTTGCAAGGGGCAAAATTTTATCCGGATTTGCAAGGTTAAAAGGATCTAAAGTTTTTTTAATTTGGCGCATTAAATTTAAAGTTTTTTCATCATACATTAAAGCCATAGCGGCGCGTTTTTCAATACCGATGCCATGCTCGGCACTAATGCTTGCCCCAAGAGAAGATATAAAGGCATAAATTTCTTTTATAGCTTTGTTAATTTGGGCATTTGCATAAAAATTAGCTGGGTCATAAACAATATTGGGGTGGATATTACCATCACCCGCGTGAAAAACTATACCTGCTTGTATTTTATAAGAGACCAAAATTCGTTTAATCTTTTTAATGGCAAAGGCAAGATCGCTCCTTGCCACACAAGGATCAAGCGAAATTACCGCTTTATTTAATCTGGCAAGCGCGCTACACGCTGCTTTGCGTTTTGCCCAAAGGGCCTTAGCTTCGTTTTCCTGTGCTATAATAAAATCAAGAACTTTATTTTTTACACATATTTTTCTTACTTTTTCAAGGGAAGATTCCCCCTCAAGTTCTATAAGTAAAGAAGCTTCTTTACCGGGTGTATTTAAAGCAATATCATCAAGCGCTTCTAAAGCACTTGGCACAATGCCGGAGGCAATAATTTCCTCAACACTTTTCATTGCCTCTTCAAGATTTTTAAAATCTGCCTGCAAGGTTATTTTTTGTTTTGGCAAAGGTAAAATTTTTAACCACAAACGCGAAATAACGCATAAAGTGCCTTCCGATTTTAAAAGTAGAGAAAGCAAGTCCGGCCCTTGAAAGTTCCTTTCAAGGTGCATTAAAGCACCACCGGAAGTTATTAAATCAGCAGCCAAAACATTAGCTAAAGTAGGACCATATTTCAAAGTTTTTGCACCGCCGGAATTTAAGGCCGCATTTGCCCCAATAGTGCAAAATGCGCCTGAAGCAGGATCCCCTGCAAAAAAGTAGCCTTTTTCAAATAAAACCTCTTGTAAATCTTGGTTAATTACCCCGCTTTGAACAATAGCCACCCCTTTATCCGTATCTATTTTTTCTATTTTATTTAAGGGTTTTAAATTTAAAATAACACCACTTTTTAAAGGAACTGCCGCCCCGTCGTGATTAGTGCCACAGGCACGCGGAGTATAAGGTATTTTATACTTTATCAAAAGATTTATAAGCGGCCAAAGAACTTCCGGTTTATTAATATTCAAAACAGCTTGCGCCACACTTTTAACCGGGCTACCATCAAAGCCGTTTAATAAAAGGGATATAGAATCACAAAAAACATTTTCCGGCCCAAGCAAAGATATTACTTTTTGTTTAGCCTTATTAAAATTATTATTTATCATCATCTTATTATAGTGTATAATTTATGTATGGCAAAATCTACCCTAAAGCCGATAATGGTATTAAGTGATGCCCATGGCTTTTATCATTCTCTATCGGCAGTTCTGATTCACGCAGGGCTAATAGACCCTGATTTAAACTGGACCGGCAAAAACACTATTTTGGTGCAAATGGGCGATATTATTGACCGCGGCCACGATTATAAAGCCATTGATATTTTGCTTAATTATTTGCAAATACAATCTAAAAAAGAAAAGGGCCAAGTGGTGCGTTTGCTTGGCAATCACGAACTTGAGATTTTAAAGAAAAATTATTTTGTTACCACTATGCCCTATTGGGAAATAGAACCCTTTAGAGCAAAATTAATTAAGGATATTTTAGAAGGCAAAATCCAAGCTGCCTGGGCAGGCAGAGGCTTTTTGTTTACCCATTCAGGTTGCACCGATGCCCTTTTTAATCTGTTAAAAAAAGAGCTGCCGGCAAAACCAACACCACAAAATTTAGCAAAACTATTAAACAAAATTTTAGTTGACTGCGTTAAAAGGGAAGATTTTTCCCACCCGATTTTTTATGTAAGCCGTTCCCGCGGGGGCATAGACCCTTTTGCCGGTATCTTTTGGGCAGATTTAAACGAACTTCTTTTAAGCCACAAAACCTGCCCTTTTAAGCAAATTGTGGGACATACTATGGTGCAGGGAATTGTCAGCAGCACTGACGGAAAAGTTATTTGCGTAGATGTAGGTATGCCAAGAGTTTTTGAAGGCACTTTTGAATATTTAAAATTTAAAAATAATAAATATCAAGTTATTAAAATAGAGGAATAATAATGGACAACACACTAGACAATTCTTTTATAAATTTAGTTGAAACTTTTAAAAAACTAAGAGGACCAAACGGCTGCCCTTGGGATAAAGCACAAACTCACCAAAGCCTAATTAAATGTTTAAGGGAAGAAAGCCAAGAAGTTATTACAGCCATAGAAAAACAAGATGATGAAAATTTAAAAGAAGAACTGGGCGATTTACTATTACAAGTTTTATTCCATGCTTTAATTGCCCAAGAACAAAACCGCTTTACCTTAAAAGAGGTAATAGACGGCCTTAATAATAAACTAATTTCGCGCCACCCACATGTTTTTGGCTCGGCTAAAGCAGCAACTCCAGAGGAAGCCTTAGCCCAGTGGAAAGCTGCAAAATTAAAAGAAAGAGAAAATAAAAACAAATAAATAAGCTCATTATTTTATATACTATAAAAATAGGAAAAATTTAAAAATTACCCCAGGGGAAATAACGGAGAAATAATAATGAA
>JAFQAA010000004.1 GCA_017417005.1 Elusimicrobiaceae bacterium
AAAGAAGAGGGAGTGCTTTCTAAAATAAAAGCAAACCTAGTTTCAAGGAAAAATCTTTATTTTTGGGCTAAAAAAATTAATCTTGGTAAGTATATGTTGCTTGGCCAGGGGGAAATTGCCAGTGGCGGCAGAGAGCGTGCAAGCATTTTATCTAATGCTGTTGAAGCCCTGCTTGGTGCCATTTATCTTGATGGTGGCTTTCAGGCGGTTTCTGATATTATAATTGCTTGGTTTAAAACACAAAAAATAGAAGTTGATTTGCAAGACTATAAAAGTGTTTTGCAAGAATATATGCAAAAATTAGGCAAGAGTGTGCCCGAATACGAAATAGTTGAAACTATTGGTCCGGAACACGATAAAATTTTTACTGCTGTTGTCTATGAACAAGGCAAGGAATTAGGGCAGGGAAAAGGTCATAATAAAAAAGAAGCCCACCAAGCTGCGGCAAAAAATGCTCTTGCAAAAATAAACAAAAAATAATATTAAGATTTTATAGGGGTTTTTATGAAAAAGATATCACTTTTCTTTTTGCTTGCCGTACCGATTATTTTTTTGTTGTGGCTTACCTTTCGCGGACCTGAAAAATCTACCAAACCCAGCGATGCTGTTTTAGATAAAATAGCTTCTCAAAATCCAAAAGATATTGTTGATGAAATTGCCCAAGATATAGAAAATGGCGATTTGGAAAGTGCCTTATCTAAAATGGTAGAAGAGCTAAAACACCCCGATATTCCAACTTCAAAAGGCCAACCTCTTATTGTTCTAGCGGCAGAAAAGAATAATTATGATTTGCTAGCTTATTTGGTTGATAACGGGGCTGATGTTAATGCCCTTGATATTTATACTGGCGAAACAGCTTTAATTAAAGCCGCAAGAAACGGCAATTTGGAAATGGTAATAAAGTTGCTTGGCGCAAATGCCAATGTAAATGTTAAAAGCCAAAGGGGGATAAGTGCTTTAACTGAGGCTGCTAAAAACCAATATAGTCATATTACAGATTATCTTCTTGCGCGCGGTGCTTTAGCCGGCGTTAGTGATGAAAATTTGCTTGCTTATGTTTTTGATAAAAATTATGTCGGTATGGAGGCTATGCTAAAAGGCGGGGCTAATGCCAATTTTGCCGATGTCAACGGCAATACGCCTTTAATTGTTGTGGCTTCCCAAGGGGATTTATCTGCTATGCAAAAATTGACGGCGTATAAAGCCAATGTAAATGCCGCAAATAAATATGGTATGACCCCTCTTTTATATGCTATAAAGGGCAATCATAACGAAGCGGCGCGTGCTTTACTAAGTCGTAATGATACTGATATAAACAAAGCTAATAATAATAATCAAACACCTTTATTTTATGCTGCTTATAACGGCAACACTACTATTGTGCAAGATTTGCTTGAACTTGGCGCCGATTATAAAAAAGCAGATAAAAACGGCAATACGCCTTTAATGGCAGCACAGAAAAGAGGTAAAACCCAAACCGCTACAGCAATAAGCAATTTTATTGCATTTAAAAATATTCCAAGAGATAAACATGGTAATCAAATAATAAATAAGAAGGCACTTTCTTCCGTATCGGAAAAGACAATGGCGGCACAATCTGCGCAAGAAAAAGCCCAAAGAGAACAAGAGAAAATTATAAAACAAGCCCAAGCTGAACAGCAAAAGGCTTTAGCCCAGTCAAAAGCTAGGCAAGAACAAATGCAAAAAGCTTTAGCTTTCGGTTCTACTCAGCAAGGGCAAAAGGCCGAACAAAAATAAAATTTTTAAAGGGATATTGACTTTTGTTTCTTAATCATATATCCTTTAATTTAGAGGTATTAAATAAGGGGGACTTATATGAGCGAAATACATCTTAATGATGAAAACTTTGCAAAAGAAGTTCTTGAATATAAAGGCGTAGCTTTGGTAGATTTTTGGGCCCCTTGGTGCGGCCCTTGCAGAATGCTCGGCCCGGTTATAGAAGAACTGGCACAAGAATATGAAGGCAAAGCAAAAATCTGCAAAATTAATACAGATGATGCCCCGGAAAAAAGCGTTCAATATAAAATCGCTTCTATTCCGACATTGATGCTCTTTAAAGATGGCCAAATGGTTAAACAAATGGTTGGCCTTCAAAGTAAAGAAGAATTAAAAAAGCAAATTGACGCATTGTTGTAGAAAATAGTTTTAGCAGTATTTCTTATCTTAGCTGTTTTGCCCGTATTTTGAAAGTGCGGGCAAAGCAGCAAAAATCCAAATAAAATTAGAGGTTGTTATATTTCTTTCTTACGCCTAAGTTGTTTTTTCCTTTATGCAAAATTCACAAAAATTATATTTAGTTGACGCCCACGGGTTTTTGCACCGCAATTACCACGCTTTACCAAAACTGGCTACATCAAAAGGTAAAGAGGTGGGTGCTTTATATGGTTTTTTAAATTGGATTTTAAAATTTAATAAG
Source organism: Elusimicrobiaceae bacterium (assembly GCA_017417005.1). Taxonomy (GTDB): domain Bacteria; phylum Elusimicrobiota; class Elusimicrobia; order Elusimicrobiales; family Elusimicrobiaceae; genus Proelusimicrobium. The sequence goes on from JAFQAA010000004.1 coordinate 2,438, forward strand.
GAAATTAAACCGGAGTATATTGCTTTTTGTTTTGATTCTAAAGGCCCGACAAACCGCCATAAAATTTACCCGGCCTATAAGGCAAACAGACCGCCTACTGATGAAGCCTTAGTCCAGCAACTTAAAATTGCGCGTGATTTGGTTAGTGCACTTGGCTTTAAAGTTTGCGCTTTACAAGGAGCCGAGGCCGATGATATTTTAGCAACTTTAGCTACTTCTGCTGAAAAGCAAGGCGCACAGGCAATTATAATAACTTCCGATAAAGATATTTTGCAAATAGCGGATAATAATATAAAAATTTGGAGCGGCAATTTAAAAGAAGAACCCAAAGATTCTTCTGCCTGCAAGGCCAAGTTTGGGGTAGATTGCAAATATATTGCAGATTATTTGTCTATCGTTGGGGATTCTTCTGATAATGTGCCGGGTGTTAGTGGGCTTGGTCCAAAAGCAGCGGTGGAACTTATCACAAAATTCGGCCATTTGGAAGATATTTTAGATGCTGCTAAAAATAAAAACCTTGAGATCAAAGAAACTATGGCACGCAAATTACTTGCCGGCGAGCAAGAGGCCCTGCTTTCCAAAAAACTAATTGTTTTAGATAAGTCTTTACCTCTTGAAACTGCTTTAGAAAACTATAAAAAGCAAAAGCCTGATTTGGAAAAATTAGAATTTTTCGTTGGAGAATTTGAATTTAGAAATTTGGCAGCTTTTTTAGAAGAACTTAAAAACACGCCCCAAAAGCCCGAACCAAAAACCCTTGCCCAGCAAGGCGATTTATTTGATATGGCTTATTTTGAAGAACCAAAAGAACAAATAAAAACTTATACCTTAAAAGAAGTCTTAAACAAAATTAAAAACCAAACAGAATTTATAATTTACGCGCAGGAGGATTTGCTTTTACTGGCTAAAGATGAAACTTTTTACTCAATTTGTGAAATTGAGACCATTTCGCCCGAAGAAAAAGCCACCTTGCAAGCCTTAGTTTTAGATGACAATATTTTAAAAATAGGACACGATTTAAAATATACTTTTAGACTGCTTGAACTTGAAGCGCAAAATAAATTTTTAAATTGTTTTGATACTTCGCTTGCAAAATATTGTCTTGATCCTTCCGGCGAGTTTAGTTTAATGGGTATTTTAAGCGTGCACTTAAATTTATTTATTAACCCCCAGGCTGAGCCTAAAGAACAACTTGCTTTTTACGCCAAACATTTTTTAAATTTAAAAGCCAAATTGGAACAAGAGCTAAAAGCGCAAAACCAATATAAAGTTTTTAAAGAGATGGAAACCCCTTTAATGAGCGTTCTTTTATCTATGGAATTAAACGGCATAATGGTGGATAGAGCCTGGCTTAAAACTTTGGAAATTTTGCTTTCAAAGGAAATGCAGGCCGCCCAAAAAGAAGTAGATGCTCTTGCCGCAAGACCTGTTAATATAAACTCGCCAAAGCAACTGGGCGTTTTGCTTTTTGAAGAATTAAAATTGCCCTATCTTAGAAAGACAAAAACAGGCTATTCAACGGATGAAGAAGTTTTAACTTCGCTTGTTAAGGTGCATCCTATTGCAAAGCAAATTTTGGCTTACCGCGAAAGTGCTAAACTAAAAAGCACTTATGTTGAAGCCTTGCTTGATTTATCTTCCGAAGATACCCACAGAGTTTATACAAATTTTAACCAAACGGGCACTTTAACAGGGCGTCTTTCAAGTTTTAGCCCCAATTTGCAAAATATTCCAATAAGAACGGAAAAAGGCCGCCTTATCCGCCAAGCCTTTATTGCAGAAGAAGGCAAAACTCTCTTATCTTTAGATTATTCCCAAATAGATTTGCGCGTTCTTGCTCATGAATCAGGCGATGAAACTTTAATAAACGCTTTTAAACATACCCAGGATATCCATTTGCAAACCGCTAGCGAAATTTTTAATAAAAAACCTGATTTAATAACAAAAGAGGAACGCTCCGCCGCCAAGGCAATTAATTTTGGCATAGTTTACGGGCAAGGGCCTATGGCACTTGCGGAAAGTTTGGGTATTAGTGTCGCTAAGGCAAAAGAATATATAGATAATTATTTTGCAAGATATGATACTTTAAAAGAGTGGATAAATAAAACTGCTGCCAAAGCGCGCCAAGAGGGTTATGTAAAAACTTTTATGGGGCATATCCGCTACCTGCCGGAATTTGAGGCCTCTTCAACAAGACTTACAAGTTTTGCAAACCGCGCCGCTGTTAATACTATTGTGCAGGGGGGCTCTTCTGATATTATTAAACAGGCTATGCTTGATATTTATAAAACTTTGCCAAAAGAAGTTAAAATTTTACTTCAGATACACGACGAACTCGTTTTTGAAGTGCCAAATGAAAAATTAAAAGAAATTGCCGCCTTTGTCAAAGATAAAATGGAGCAGGCCGTTATCTTAAAAGTGCCTTTGGTTGCAAAAGCCAAGGCAGGTAAAAACTTAAATGAAATGGGGGCTGTTCTGTGAATTTTAAAAAAGAAGGCGCTTTAGTTATCGGTCTTAGCGGGGCTGTTGCAAGTGGCAAAAGCACGGCTCTTGAAACATTTAAAAAACTTGGTGCGGAAGTTATTTGTAGCGATATTTTGGCCGCCCAAAATTTTGCTTTGCTTAAAGATAAAATAGAGGCCTATTTTAACACCACGGATAAAGCGCAAATTGCCGGTAAAATTTTTAAAAACGCGCAAGATAAAAAATGGCTTGAAAAACTCTTGCACCCCTTGGTGTTAAAAGAGGCGCAAGCAAAAATCAGGCAAAGCACAAAAAAGATAATTGTTTTTGATATACCTTTGCTTTTTGAATGTGGCCTTGAAGAAAGTTTTGATTTTACCCTTTGTCTTTATACAGATTTTAATATCCGTCTAAAAAGAGCAGTTGCGCGCAAAATGACAAAAGAAGATTTTTTAAACAGAGATAAAGCCCAGCTTCCCTTGGAAGAAAAAGCCCAAAGAGCAAATTTGGTAATTTTTAATAATTCAAATAGAAAAGATTTAGAAGAAAAAATAGAAAAACTATTTTTAATTTTAAATAATAAATAAGAGGAAAATTATGGACAACAAAGAAGTAAAAGAAGCAAAAGCTGTAAAAACAAATGTAGCAACCCGCAGAAAATATACCCCGCGCACCCCGCGCACGCAAACAACAAATAATACTCAAAATATAAATCAAAACACGCCAGCCACTAGTGGCATAGCAAATAACCAAACGCAAAATAATAATCAAAATAATTTTGCCAGACCCCAGCAGGCACCTTCTATGAAGGCAAACGGGGCAAAAACTTTGGATGCCCTTGCTTTATCTAAATTAAGTGTAGCCGAACTTACAAAACTTGCCTTAAATTATAATGTGCAAGATATTTCCGGTTTAAGAAAGCAGGAACTTATCGGCAAAATTGTTGAGGTTCAGGCAAAACAAAACGGCTCTGTTTACGGCGGCGGTGTTTTGGAAATTTTACCTGACGGCTTTGGCTTTTTACGCTCGGAAGAAAACAACTACCTTGCCGGCGCACAGGATATTTATGTTTCGCCTTCCCAAATTAAAAGATTTGGCCTTAGAAAAGGCGATAATATTGAAGGCCTTATCCGCCCGCCAAAAGATAATGAAAGATTTTTTGCTATGCTCCAAGTGCAAAAAGTTAATAATGTGGAAGCAGAAAAAATCTATAACAGACCTTTATTTGAAAACTTAACTCCTCTTCACCCAAATAACCGCTTTGTTTTGGAAGTTAATAAAAACGACCTTACCCAAAGAGTTATTGATTTAATGGCCCCTATCGGCAAAGGCCAGCGCGCCTTAATTGTGGCGGCCCCTAAAACAGGTAAAACCGTTATGATGCAGGCTTTGGCCAATTCCTTAACCACAAATCACAAAGATATTGAACTTTTAGTTTTGTTAATTGACGAAAGACCCGAAGAAGTTACCGATATGCGCCGCAATATTAAAGGCGAAGTTATTGCTTCCACCTTTGATGAACCGGCCGAACGCCATGTGCAAGTAGCTGAAATGGTGCTTGAAAAAGCAAAACGCGGTGTAGAACACGGCAAAGATGTTGTTATTTTGCTTGACTCTATTACCCGCCTTGCAAGAGCTTATAATACCGTTATGCCGGCATCCGGTCGCGTTTTAACAGGCGGGCTTGAGGCTACTTCCCTTCAAAGACCGAAAAGATTTTTCGGTGCAGCCAGAAATATTGAAGAAGGCGGTTCTCTAACAATTATTGCTACTGCCCTAGTAGAAACCGGAAGCAGAATGGACGATATTATTTTTGAAGAATTTAAAGGCACCGGCAACAGCGAAATTTACCTTGATAGAAAACTTAGCGATAGAAGAATCTTCCCTGCTATTGATATAAATAGAACTTCTACCCGTAAAGAAGATTTGCTTTTGACCGAAGATGAGCTTAATAAAGCCTGGATTTTACGCAAAATCTTAGCACCTTTAAGCTCCGTTGATGCGATGACACTTTTGCTTGAAAAGTTATCGGCAACAAAGTCTAATAAAGACTTTCTTAAACAAATGGAAGCAAATCATTTCTAACTAAATTTTAGCTTAGAGATAAAAACCTTTCCTTGATAATACAAGGAAAGGTTTTTTACTATGGCTATATAGCCCCTTTTTTTATACAATATGTATATATGAAGTTTGAAAGTTTTGTTGCAAAACGCTACCTACTTTCGCAAAGCAAGGGTGTGTTTTCTTTAATTACAACAATTATAGGCATTTTGGGTGTATGTGTTGGGGTTGCCGCTTTAATAACAACCCTTGCTGTAATGAGCGGTTTTCAAAACGATATTAAAAACAAAGTTATCGGTGCGCAGGCTCATATTATGGTTATGGGTATGATGCCGGAAGGTCGCTATCAGAAAGTTCAAACTATAATAGAAAATATTAAAGGCGTAAAAGCAAGTGCACCAAATATTTACGGACAGGCAATTTTAAATTATCAAGGCCAAAACCAAGGCATTGTTTTACGCGGGCTAGACCCGGTGCAAGAAGCAAAAACAAGCAATTTAATTTCTTCCTTAACGGAAGGCTCTTTTACTATTGAAAAAGAAAATGTTTCGCCCGTTGTTTTAGGGCGCGAACTGGCCTATAATATGGGCGTTGATATAGGCGATGAGGTTGTGCTTGTTTCGCCGGCAACTATTGCCGGGGCTTTACCTAAAATGAAAAAATTTATTGTTAGCGGGCTACTTAAAACCGGTTATTATGAATTTGATAATACTATTGCTTATACCGATTTAAAAAGCGCTTCTGATTTTTTGGGCTTAAACGGAGGAATAACAACCCTTAGCGTTAAACTTGATAATCTTGAGCGCGCCCAAACCTTAGCCTTTGAAATTGACGAGGCAACAAAACAAAATTATTCCGTTAAAACCTTTATGCAATTAAACAGCAATTTATATGCTGCTTTGAAACTTGAAAAAGTTATGATGTTTATTATTTTATCTTTAATTATTTTGGTTGCTTCTTTAAACATAACTTCTAATTTGATTTTGTTTGGGACGGAAAAATTAAGAGATATCGGTATTATGCGCGCTATGGGGGCAAGCCCTGCACAAATTAGAAAAATTTTTATGCTTGAGGGCTTTTTTATTGCAAGCGCGGGTATTTTATCGGGCCTTGTTCTTGCTTGCCTTTTATGTTGGGCTATTGCCACTTTTGATATTGTTAAATTGCCGGCAGATATTTATTATTTAACAAAAGTACCGGTTAAAATGGAATTTTTGGATATTTTAAGCGTGGTTTTTGGCAGTTATTTATTATGTTTTATTTCTGCTTTATACCCCGCTTATAAAGCTTCAAAAGTTAATGCGGTGGATGCTATACGCTATGGATAAAGTATTGCTTGAACTAAAAGACCTTACAAAAGTTTACAGGGAAGGCCCTTGTGAAAATAAAGTGCTGGATAAAGTTAATTTAAAAATAGCACCGGGTACTTTTAATGTCTTTATCGGGCCAAGCGGCTCTGGCAAAAGCACCCTTTTAAACTTAATTGCTATGCTAGACAGCGCAACGGAAGGCGAAATTTTATTTGAAGGTAAAAATATTTTAAACTTATCAGAAAAAAAGAAAGCAAAACTGCGTTTAAATAAAATAGGTTTTGTCTTTCAATTTGACGGACTTTTGCCGGAGTTTAGCGTGCTTGAAAATGTTAATATGCCCGCTTTAATAAAAGGCAAAAATTCAAAAGCAAGGGCTTTAACTTTGCTTAAAAACTTAAATATTGATACTTTGGCCACTAAATTGCCACCTTCTTTAAGTGGGGGGGAAAAACAAAGGGCCGCTATTGCGCGCGCTTTAATAAATGAACCGCTTTTACTCTTGGCTGATGAACCGACCGGCAACCTTGACAGCGCAAGAAAAGAACAGATTTTTAAAGATTTTGCAGCTCTTGCAAAACAGGGTATTGCTATTTTAATGGTAACCCACGATATTCACGCAGAGCTTTATGCAGATAAGTGTTATAAAATAGAGAACGGAAAAATAGTTTTAAAAAAATAAGGAGATTAAATATGCAAATAAATTTTAATAACAAAGCACAAGAGCTTGTTAAAACAGGGCTTAAAGAACTTGCCTCAAAAGATTTTGTGGCAGGCCTTTATGCTCACAAAGCAACCCTTTGGAAAAGCGAAGAAGAACACACAAAAATTATTAATAACTCTCTTGGTTGGACGGAAGTTTACAACTGGACCCTTGACCATTTAAACGAAGTTAAAGATTTTGCCACTTCAGTCAAAGATACTTATAAAAATGTTGTTTTAATGGGTATGGGCGGAAGCAGCCTTGCACCGGAAGTTTTGCGCGTTTTGTTTGGCAAGAAAGAAGGCTGGCCGACATTGATTGTTTTAGATAGTACAAATCCTGATTGGGTTTTTAAAGTGCGCAAGCAAATTGATCCGGCAAAAACTTTATTTATTTTTGCAAGTAAATCAGGGGGCACGGTGGAGCCTTCTTCCCAGTTTGCTTATTTTTACGGCGAAGTTTGCGCCGCCAAGGTTGCAAACCCAGGAGATAATTTTATTGCTATTACTGACCCGGGAACAGGCCTAGAGGCTTTAGCAAGAGAAAAGAAATTTAGAAAAATCTTCTTAAATAAAGCAGATATCGGTGGCCGGTTTTCTGCCTTATCTTTTTTTGGCATGGTGCCGGCTGCTTTAAGCGGTATTGATATTGAACCTATTTTAAAAAGTGCAAAAGCTTTTGGCGACAGCGTTAAAAATGGCACAAACAAGGCCCCTCTTGAACTTGGCTCTTTAATGGGTGAAGGCTTTTTAAATAAAAAAGATAAACTGACCCTTTTAATGCCACGCAAAATTGATACTTTTGGTCTTTGGATAGAACAACTGGTTGCAGAATCTACCGGCAAAGAAAATTGCGGCGTTGTGCCTGTGGCAGGGGAAGCCTTGCATAAAGATTTTGCCTACCAGCAAGATAGAATTTTTGTGCATATCAATTTTAACTCCGAGGATAATTTAAAACTTAAAGAAGTTTGCCTAGGCCTAGAAAATAACCATCCTGTTTGCCAAGTTGAAATGGCCGATTTAAACGCTATTGGCGAACAATTCTTACTTTGGGAAATTGCAACGGCTTCTTGCGGAGCAATTATGAAGATTAATCCCTTTGACCAACCAAATGTGCAAGCAGCTAAAACTTTGGCAAAAGGTATCTTGGAAGAATTATCCAAAGGAAATAAAGACCCGCAGGCAGAAGCCCCGCTTTTGCTTAGCGAAAATCTTCAAGGCAAAATAACTTTAGATACTCTTGGCAAAAATATTTTAAACTTAGTTAAACCGGGCGATTATATTGCTTTGCTTGCCTACTTAAACGAAACTAAGGAAGTTGACGCCACTTTAAAAGATATCAGGGAAAAACTTTTAACTTCTTCTAAGGCTGCTGTTTTGTTTGGCTATGGACCCAGATATTTACACTCCACAGGCCAACTTCATAAAGGCGACGGCGGAAAGGGTATTTTTGTAATTTTAAGTGCCCAGCCCGAAGAGGAAGTTTCTATTCCACAGCAGCCTTATACTTTTGGCGATTTAGTTAGCGCGCAAGCCTTGGCAGATTTTAAAGCTCTTACCCAAAAAGGCAGAAGAGTTATAAAAATACACTTGAAAAAACCTGTTTTAGAAGCTCTTATTAAATTAAACAACTTATTCTAAAAGGTTTTTTAGAGGGGAGAAAAAATGACAAAAACCAAAACAAAAAAAACATTTAAAGATACACTTAGAAAAGTAGTATCTTCCACGAGAAGAACAGCCGTAAGCAAAACAAAAACAAATAAAACAACAACGGCGGCTTCTTCCAGCCAAAAAGCAATACCTTTGGCAAAGGATCTTTATATAGATTATCCCAAAAATAATGAAAAAGTTTATTGCGGACACTATTGCTTTAGACTTGGCAGCCCAAGCAATATTTCTTGGCTTAAAATATCCATCAACGGCGGGGCCTGGCAAGATTGCAGATTTGCTAACGGCTATTGGTGGTTTGATTGGTGGAACTTTACTACCGGTAATTTCTATGCAGAAGCTTATGGCTGCGTAAATGGCAAAGAAGTTAAAACAGCAAAGCGCAAATTTAAAGTTGTTATCTAAATGAAAAAAGTTTACTTGCAAACCTTTGGCTGTCAAATGAACGAGGCCGACTCCCAGGAAATGATGCTGACCTTGGCGGCCAAAGGTTGCACGCAAACGGATATTTTAGAAGAAGCCGATATTGTGCTCGTTAACACTTGCACTATCCGCGAGCACGCCGAACACAAGGCTTTATCTTATCTTGGGCGTCTTGCAAAATGGAAGGCAAAGAAGGATGATAGAAAAATAATTTTTGCCGGTTGTGCAGCCCAACGCTTGGGGCAAAAAATAAAAAAGAAATTTCCCCATACCGATATTATAAATGGCGCAAAAAATATTGATAATTTTGCAAGCGTTATAGAAAGCCAAAATCTCTTTGATTTTGAGGATAAAACTAACCCTACCCTTGAAAATAAAAGCCCCATTGCTTTAGTTAATATTATGCGCGGGTGCAGTTGCAAATGTTCTTATTGTATTGTGCCTTATGTCAGGGGGGAAGCTTACTCCTTAGACCCCAAAAATATTCTTGCGCAAGTTCAAAGTGCGCTTGAAAAAGGGGCCAGTGAAATTGTTTTGCTTGGCCAAACGGTTAATGCTTATAGTTATAAAGGCTTTAGTTTTTCAAAATTACTTAGGGAAATTTGCGCTTTTGATAAACTGGCGCGCCTTCGCTATTTAAGCCCGCACCCGATGTTTATAAACGAGGAATTTTTAAATACTTTAAAAGATTGTCCTAAAATTGCGCGCCATATTCATTTGCCTATTCAAAGTGGGTCCACCAGAATCCTTGCCGATATGAAACGCAATTATACGCGCGAAGAACTTTTGGCCAAACTTAAAGCGTTAAGGGAAATTGGCATTGAAGTTAGCACGGATATTATTGTAGGCTATCCCAAAGAAACAGAAAAAGATTTTGAAGATACTTTAACTTTGTGCCAAAAAGCCCAGTTTAGCGCGGCTTATTGTTTTAAATTTTCGCCAAGAAAAGGCACGCCGGCTGCTCTTTTAAAAGAACTGGATCAAGAAATACTGGAAAAAAGACTTGATATTTTGTTAAATGAAATAAAGAAGTCTAGTAAGGCTGCTTACGCGCGCCAGGCAGGCACCACCCAGCAAGTGCTTTTTGAAAAACCGACAAATGGGCGGACTTCCAACAATTTTTGGGTAAGAACTAAAAAGAAATACCCCGTTGGCGCTGTTGTGGACTTGCAAATTAAAGAAAGTAAAGATACAATTTTACTAGCATAAAGAGGTATAGTTATGGATAAAAGTTTTAAAGAAAGAAGAAGACACCCCAGAGTGCCTGTTATAAGTAATATCGTTGAACCAATAGACCTTGCTTTTAAAGATGAAAAAACCGGTGTGGAACACGAGGCTGCCGCTGTTTTGGCAGATTTATCTGCCTCCGGTATGAGGATAGTTTCCTTTTTAAAAGCACCCGTTGCTACTAGTATGAAAATTAAAATGGAACTGCCCTTTGTAGGCAAGTTTGAAGTGGAAGCAAAAACAGCTTGGGTGCGCCAAAAAGGGCCCATTTATACTATTGGTATAGAATTTGTAAAAATAAGTTCCGCAGTGGTGCAAAAAATTACAACCTTGGCAAATGACTTTGTTGATTGTAATACAAGAATTTTGCTTAAACTGCCGGAAGTTTGCGTGCCTAATTGCAAGTGTAATGCCATTTGCAATAAGATACAAAAAGATACAACTTTATTTAAGTAAAAATGCTTCCCCGTCCCTTTATTATAGCAGGGCCCACAGCAAGCGGCAAGACCGATCTTGCTTTGGCTTTAGCTAAACAACTGGACGGGGAAATTATTTCCGCTGATTCCCGCCAAATTTATAAAGGGTTAAATAATGGCACAGCCTGCCCAAAAGGCATTTGGAAAAATAATAATTTTTATGTTGAAGGCATAAAATATCACTTGGCAGATTTTTTGCCTATTGATAAGAAATTTGATGTTTCTTTGTTTTGTAAGGCAGTAGGAAAAATTGAAGAAACTTCTAAAAAACCTTTAATTTTTGCCGGCGGAACAGGGTTATATTTGCAAACTTATTTTTGCGGTATGGATAAACTGCCAAAAGCAGATGAAACTTTAAGAAAAAGCCTTGCAAAAAAAACCAAAGCCGAACTTTACGCAGAACTAGAAAAACTTGACCCTAAGAGTGCCAAAACTATTCCCCAGGGTAATATTCACAGAGTTATTCGCGCGCTAGAAATAACAATTTTAACAGGCAAACAAGCCAGCACTTTAAGAAAACAAACTTCCGCGCCGCAAATACCTGCCTCGCGCGCGCTTTTTTTATATATAAACTGGGACAGGGAACTTTTAAATAAACGCATAATTAAACGCACCAATTTAATTTTTGAACCTATGATAGAAGAAGCGCGCCAAGCTTTAAAAAACTTTGGCTTAGGTGCGGCCGGTTTAAACACTCTTGGATACACGCAGGCAATAGAAGTTTTGCAAGGGAAATTGACAAAGAAAGAAGCCCTTGAAAAAATTATTATTTTAACTCGCCAATATGCAAAACGCCAAAGAACTTGGTTTAGAAGATATAAAAATATAATTTCGCTTGATATAAATAAAGAAAGCGATTTTGATATCCCGGCCTTGTGTCAAAAAATAATTGATTTATCTAAAGTTATTTAAGGATATTATATTTAATATCGCCAACTTTACTTTGTATAAATTCCAAAGTGCTTTTATCTAAGGCGGCAAACTGGGCCAGTTGGGTTTTGGCAACTTCTTTTACTCTGCCATCTTTAGATATGCTTTTTAAGGAATTATCAGATATAGTTGAAGTAATACCTGCAAGTTCGCCTTTAGAAGTCATAAGGCCACTGCCAGAAATACCTTGCCTAATGCCGAAATTTTCCAAAACAAAAGTTTTTGTTTGGGGGTAATAAATTGCTTTATTGTTGCTTCTTAAAACTTTTCTTTCGTCTTTAAAACTTGATAGGACAGAAAACTTGCGAGCATAAACAGGGCCTTGTTTTCTATAAGCACCCATAATAAGTAAAGTCGGCGTATTATAACTGCTTAAAGCCCTCTTATAACTTTTATAACTTTTTAGGCGTTTCATAAATTCTTGTTGGGTTATGCCACGCGAAGTTGAAGGATCTTTATAAACAAATTTTGAAGTTGTAGGCTTAAAGTGAATTAAAGCAATATCATAAGTTGACATATTTTTATTAATATCTCTGAGCGGATGAATAAAAACTTGTGGCGCTTTTGGATAACTTTGGCTAATAATATCCATTTCATAATTTTTGCCTACTACTAAACGGGTTTGAAAGTTGCACCCCTTTTGGCAAACTTCTTCAATGCAGTGCGCTGCTGTTATAAACCAACTTTTGCTAAGGCGCACAGCCTGGCATTTTGTTGCGGTAAAACTAATTTTTGTTCCGGGTTTAATTTGCATAAGAGGGGCAAAGTTGATTTCAAAAGTGTTAGAAAAATCATCCGTAGTGGCGTAAGTGTTTATTTCCGGCTCTCCCGAGGAAATAATACTTACATTTTGGCAAAAGCCTATGTTAAGAAAAAAAGTAAAAATAGCAAGTAAACAAAATCTTTTCATATCAATATGATACAAAAAATTAAAATCTTAATATACTCTTTGTTCTTTTAATATAAAAGTTTTTATATAATATTATTATGTTATTACCTAGAATTTTAACCGCACTAGTGGGTTTGCCCATAGTGATTGCCGCTATTTATTTTGGCGGTATTTTCTTTATGGTTTTTGTATTTGCCATAATAATGGCCTGCTTATATGAGTATGGCCTTGTTTTATTAAAAGCCAAAAAACCTGTTAGCAGAACAGGCTTAATTGTTTTTGGTGTTTTAATGACTATTGCTGCAATGGCTGGACGCTTGCCTGATATGGTTGATTTGCCAAGCAATATTAGCGGGTTTTTTATTGCGCTTACTTTAGCGGGTCTTTTCTTATTTGAAATGTTTAGAAAAGCCCCTTCCTTTGAGCGTGTTGCCAATACCTTTTTAGGCGTAATGCTTATACCTTGGTGTTTAGCCCATTTGGTAAATATCCGTATGATTGAACCTTACGGCGAATATTTTACTTATATAGTTTTCTTTGCCGTTTGGGCTAATGATAGCGCAGCTTACGCTATTGGCTGCTGGCTTGGAAAGCACCGCTTAAAAGAAGTTGTAAGCCCTAAAAAAAGTTGGGAAGGTGCAATAGCCGGTTTTGTTGTTGCTATTGCTATAACAATGTTGCTTTGGGATATGTTTTACCCCAATATAACTTGGCAACAGGCTTTTGCTTTGGGTGCTTGCCTTTCTGTTCTTGCCCAAGTTTCCGATCTTGCGGAATCTTTATTTAAAAGAAATGCCGGGGTTAAAGATTCCTCCGGTATATTGCCCGGGCATGGTGGCGTTTTAGATAGATTTGATGCTTTCCTTTTAAGTGCGCCGGTAATTTATTATTTAGTTTTATTTATGATCTAAATGAAAAATATTGTAATTCTTGGTTCAACGGGTTCAATAGGAGTAAGCGCTTTAGATGTTATTAAAACGCTTGGCCCTGATTATAAGGTTTTGGCAATTTCTGCCGGAAGAAACGGAGATTTGTTTTTAAAACAAGTTTTAGAATTTAAGCCAAAATATGCCGTTATTACCAGCCAAGAAGGTTATGATACTATAAAAAATCTAATACCTGCCGGGGTCAAATTACTAGCCCCGGCACAAGAAAGTTTGCAGGAAATTGCTTCTTTAAAAGAAGCTGATTTAATTATAAACGGCCTTGTGGGTGCAGCCGGGTTTAAACCTTTAATGAGCGCAATTAAAGCCGGCAAAGTTATTGCTCTAGCAAATAAAGAGCCTATTGTTATGGCAGGCTCTGTTATTATGCAAGAGTGCCAAAAATACGGCGCCACAATTGTGCCGGTTGATTCTGAGCCTTCGGCCGTTTTTCAATCGCTTGAAAATTGCGATATTCACACTTACCGCGCGGCAGCAAAAAATATTAAAAAAGTTTTACTAACAGCTTCCGGCGGGCCTTTTTTAAAGTATCAGGGTAATTTAGAGGAAGTTTCACCAAAACAGGCCCTTGCGCACCCAAGGTGGAAGATGGGTAAAAAAATTACCATTGATAGCGCAACTTTAATGAATAAAGGTTTTGAAACTATTGAAATTATGCACCTTTTTAATTTACCGCTTGAAAAAGTTAAAATTGTGGTGCATCCGCAATCAATAGTGCATTCCGCTGTGGAATATGAAGACGGCGCAATAGTGGCAGAACTTTCTAACCCGGATATGAGGCTGCCTATACAATACGCTATAACCTATCCCAAAAGATATCCTTGCCCAGTTAAGTCTTTAAGTCTTTTAGATATGGCGCGTCTTGATTTTATGGAGCCTGATTTTTCCGCCTTTCCTTGCCTTAGTTTAGCCCAGCACGCCGCAAAAAAAGGCGGCAGTTTTGGCGCGGTTTTAAACGGCGCAGATGAAGTTTGCGTTGAAGCCTTTTTAAAAGAAAAAATTAAATTTACCGATATTGCCAAAATTATTGATAGGGTTTTTGAAGCGCACGCGCCTTCTTATAAAGCCCAAATAACCCTTGAAGAAGCCCTTTCTTTTGACGCTTGGGCACGCCAAAAAGCAAAAGAATTTATAAAATAACTAGTAAAATAGAGCCGTAAATTTCTTTACTCCTAATATGATAAAATATAAATATAATCATTTAGGGAGATTTTTATGATTTCATCATTATCACAATTTTTAATTGATAAACTTGTTTGGCTTTTTAGCTGGCACACTTTAGTTTCCGCTTTGGGTATTATTTTTGCCTTAGGCTTAGTGGTTATTATCCATGAACTTGGACACTTTTTGGCTTGCCGTTTGCTTGATATAAGAGTGGAAGAATTTTCTATCGGTTTTGGTAAACTTTTAAAAAAATGGGGCAAAGGGGAAACCCAGTATAGTTTAAGGGCTATTCCTTTGGGCGGTTATGTTAAACCCGCCGGCGAATATTATGCCCGTGAAGCCGAAATTAAAGATCCCCGCGAATTTGCCGCAAAACCCTGGTATGCAAGAGCTTTTATGGTTTTTGCCGGTGCCGGTATGAATTATGTTCTAGCGTTTGTAATTTTCTTTTTTGTAATAATTTCTATGGGTATCCCACAAAGCAACCCAACTAAAATACCGGCAGTTATAGGGGAGGTTTTGGAAAACTCGCCCGCACAGGAATATGGTTTAAAACAAGGTGATAAAATTTTAGCCATAAATCAAAATCAAGTGGAAAATTGGAAAGAACTTGTTAAAGAAATTGCCGCAACACCTGAGGGCAAGGCCGTTCTTGTTAAATACGAACAAGAAGGCCAAGTTTTTACCAAGGAAATACCCGTAGGTAAAGATAAAAAACTCGGTTTTGCCGTTGAACCTGTATATGAACAGACCGGCCCTTTTAAAGCAATAAAAGTGGCAGGATATCAGTGTTATTATTGGACTGCATTATCTTTAACAACTATTGCAGATAAACTTTGGCACCACCAAGCACCTGATATGGCAGGGCCAATTGGTATTTTTGAAATTGTTGGCAAAGGCGTTCATAGCGGGTGGGAAGATTACTTCTTTTTAATCGGTCTTATTTCAGTTGCTATTGGTATGTTTAACCTTTTTCCTATACCCATACTTGACGGCGGGCATATTGTGTTTTTTATTATAGAAGGTATCCGCGGTAAAAGGGTTAAAGAAAGCACCCTTGCTAAAGCAAGTTCCGTTGGGGCAATTTTCCTTTTATCTTTAGTTTTATACGCAACTTATAGCGATATTATGCGTATTAAAAATAGAAGCATAAAACCTAAAACACAAATAGAACAAACAGAGCAAATTTCACCGGAACAGGAGATCTCTTTAAATGAAGCAGACGCGTCAAATTAAAGTTGGGCCCTATACGCTTGGCAGCGGTAATTTGGTGCGCGTTCAGGCAATGTGCAACACCAAAACCGCTGATACCCAGGCAACAATTAAACAAATTTTATCGCTTGAAAATTGCGGATGCGAAATTAACCGCGTGGCCGTGCCGGATATGGAGGCCGCTAAAGCCCTTGGCACAATTATAAAATCAATTCACACGCCCTTGGTTGCTGATATTCATTTTGATTATAAACTTGCGCTTGAAGCTGTTAAACAAGGTATTTCAAAGGTGCGCATTAACCCAGGCAATATCGGCGATAAAGCAAAAGTGCAGGAAGTTGTTAAAGCCTGCGCGGATAAAAATATACCTATAAGGATCGGCGTAAATGCGGGCAGTATTAAAGAGTTAAAAAAGTTCCAAGGCAAGCCAAACTGGTCAAATGAAAAATGGGCCGAAGTTATGGTTGGCGAGGCCTTAGAACAGGCCGAAGTTTTAGAGAAGTTAAATTTTAAAAATTATTTAGTTTCTCTTAAATCTGATAATGTGGCAAGAACAATTTTGGCAGCAAAACTTTTGGCTGAAAAAACCGATATTCCCCAACATATTGGCTTAACTGAGGCAGGCAGTTTTATGGCAGGCCTTGTTAAATCTTCAATAGCAATGAGCGAACTTTTAAGAGAGGGTATCGGCGCTACAATTAGAATATCTTTGACGGAAGACCCCAAAATGCAAGTGCGCGCCGCTTATGAAATTTTAAAAGCTTTAAAACTTAGAGAGTTTGGGCCTGAAATAATTTCCTGCCCCACTTGCGGCAGAACGCAAGTTGATATTGCAGGCGCGGTTAAAGAACTTGAAGAAACAATTTACTCGGATAAAGAGTTAATAAAACTTTCCACCGGCAAAAAAATTGCCGTTATGGGTTGCATTGTTAACGGACCTGGAGAGGCAAGAGATGCCGATTTTGGTATTGCCGGCGGAATTAACGAAGGCCTTTGGTTTGAAAAAGGCGAAGTTAAAAACAAAATACCGCGCCAAGACTGGATAAAAAAATTTATAGATAAAATAAAGGAAAAATAAAATGAAATTAACAGAATATTATTTACCAACTTTAAAAGAAGCCCCTAAAGATGCAGATATTGTTTCTGCTAAACTTATGATCCGCGCAGGGCTTATACGCAAGACGGCAAGCGGTATTTATGAGTGGTTGCCGCTTGGTATGAAAATCTTAAAGAAAATTGAAAATATTATCCGCGAAGAATTTAATAAAGAAGGCGCGCTTGAAGTGTGGTTGCCGATAGTCCAACCGGCGGAACTTTGGCAAAAAAGCGGCAGGTGGGATTTTTACGGAAGAGAATTACTCCGTATTAAAGATAGAAAAAAAGCAGATTTTTGTATTGCCCCAACGGCTGAAGAAGTTATTACGGATTTAGTTAAAAAAGATGTTTCTTCTTATAAACAACTGCCTGTTTGCTTGTATCAGTTTGGCACGAAATTTAGAGATGAAATTCGCCCGCGCTTTGGCGTTATGCGCGCAAGAGAGTTTTATATGGCAGATGCTTATTCTTTTGCTTCAACTGAAGAGCAGGCAAATACCTGGTATCAAAAAATGAAAGATTCTTATATCAGAATTTTTGAAAGGTGCGGTTTGAAATTTAGACCTGTGGAAGCAGATACCGGCACAATCGGCGGTAATTTTTCCCATGAGTTTATGGTGCTTGCTGATACCGGCGAAGATGAAATTTCCGTCTGCCCTTGCGGTTATAGCGCAAATACGGAAAAGACCGAAATTGCTATTCCCGAACAAAAAACAGGCGAGTTTTTAGAATTAAAAGAAGTTTCTACCCCAAACAAAAAAACTATAAAAGAAGTTTCCGATTTCTTAAAAATTGCACCTGAAAACTTTATTAAACTGCTTGTTTATAAAGCAGACGGCGCGCCTGTTATTGTTTTAATGCGCGGCGAAGATGAGTTAAACGAAATTAAACTTAGAAAATTCTTAAATGCCCGTGAAGTTTGCCAAGCAACTGAGGAAGAATACACCCAAATAACCTCTAGCCCGGTTGGCTTTGCAGGTCCTGTTTCCTTAAAAAATAAAGGGCTAAAAATTATTGCCGATAATTATGTTAAAACAATTTTAAACGGCGTTTGTGGTGCAAGCAAACAAGATACCCATTTAGTAAATGTTAATCTTGAACGCGACTATAAAGTTGAAACTTTTGCTGATTTAAAACTTGCTTCCCTTGGCGACAGATGCCCAAAATGCAACCAAGAGTTTACTTTTAAACGCGGTATTGAAGTTGGCCATATTTTTAAACTTGGCACAAAATATTCTAGCGCAATGAAAGCAGAGTTTTTAGACGAAAACCAAAAAGCAAAACCTATGATTATGGGTTGCTACGGCATTGGCGTAAGCCGTGTTTTAGCTGCTGCTATTGAGCAAAACCACGACGACTTTGGCCCTATTTGGACGCGCGCCCTTAGTCCCTTTGATATTGAATTAATTAGTTTAGATTCTGAGGGCGAAGTTAAACAAAAAGCAGACGCGCTTTACGCTAACTTACAAGCCAAAGGTTTTGATGTTTTATATGATGATAGAAACGAACGCCCGGGCATTAAATTTAAAGATGCCGATTTAGTTGGCGTGCCGCACCGCTTAATTGTGGGTAAAAAACTTTTGCCCGAAGGTAAAATTGAATATAAAAACAGAGCCACCGGCCAAAGTGAAGTTTGGACGCTTGCCGAACTGGAAGAAAAACTAAAAAACATTTAGTTTTTATAAACATAATAAATAAAAAATCCCCGATATTTTATATCGGGGATTTTTAAAACAATATTTTATAACTTATTTTTTGGGAAATACGATATTTTTTGCCGCACTAACATCATCGCACTGAACATCTAAATATCTGGGTCTGCCTTCTTCGTTCGGAGTAAGTAAATCTTTCAAAGTTCTGCCGTGGGATTTAACATCTTTTTGAGCGCCATTGTTTACTAAGATTTTTATAATCTCAAGGTTGCATTCACTGAGGACAGCATAAATTAAGGCATTTTCGCCGTCTTTATCTTTTGCTGCGGCATTGGCATGCAGGGCAATCATTTTGCTTACTATTTTGGGCAAATTAGTTGCCGAGGCATACATTAGAGGAGTTGTATTATAAAGAGTATTTTTTGCGTTAATATCTGCTCCTCTGGCTACAAGTCTTTCTATAACCTGCTCATTTCTGGCATAATGTAAAGCAGTATTTCCTAAGGAATCTGTTGCTTTTACATTAACTTTGGGATTTTTTAATAATTCTAAAGCAACCTTTACATTATTATTTTTGACAGCAATAATAAGGGGACTTTCTTTGTTATCATTTAGAGCGGATGCTTCCTCTTTAGCTTGGTTCAAAGAAGCGTTGATATTGGCTTTGATTTCATCACTGGCTAATTTTTGCTGGGAAGCTGCATAAACAGATTGCGCGCCGACAAATAAAGTAAGCATAAGTAAGGTTAAAGTTTTTTTCATTTATGTTTCTCCTTTAATATAATCTACTTAAGTATAGTTTATACTATATTTACGATTTATGCAAGATGCTTTAGGCCTATTTTTAGGTGGGCCTAAGGGCCTAGTATAATTGAACTTGCGTTTGGGTTTACTTATATGTTATAATAAAAGCATCTTAATTAATATTAAGCGACTTGGAAACAAGTCGCTTTTGTTTTGAAGGTGGTGTTTTATGAACAAAAATCAAATGGAAGAAGTCGTCGCAGTTGCTCTTGAAAAACAGGGCTATGAACTTGTGGATTTGATTATTCAGGCCCATGGCTCCAAGAAATTACTTCAGTTCTTTGTTGATAAAGAGGGCGGCGTAAATCTTGGCGATTGCGAAACTTTGACAGATAAAATTGATTCCATTATTACTATGGAAAATTTGCTTGACGGGGGATATATTTTGGAAGTTTCTTCTCCGGGTATTAAGCGCGTTCTAAAGAAACCAGCCCATTTTAAAAAGTTTATTGGCGAAAGAGCAAGAATTTTTACCAAACAACCTATTGAAAATAGAGCCACTTTTACCGGCCTTATTGAAGAAGCCGATGATAATAAAATCGTGCTTTTTGACGGCACAACCAAATTTAACTTCAAATATGAAGATATTAAAAAAGCAAATCTTGACCCTGTGGTTGAGTTTTAAGGAGAACTAAATTATATGCAAAATAAAGACTTAATTTTTGCCCTTGAAAGTTTAGAAAGGGAAAAGAATATCACAAGGGAAGATACCCTAAAAACTATTGAAGATGCCCTCGTTTCCGCTTTGAGAAAGAATTTAGGCAGAAATGCCCTTCTTTCCGCTCATGTGGATTTGGAGGCCGGCTCTATTGAGGCTTACCAAACTTTAGCTGTTGTGGAAGAAGTTTCCAACCCGGAAGTTGAAATTTCTTTAGAAGAAGCAAAACTTATTGATCCAAAAGCCAAAATCGGTAAGGATGTTATAAAGACTTTGGAAGTAAGCGATTTTTCAAGAATTGCCGCCCAAATTGCAAAACAAGTTCTTATTCAAAAAATACGCGGTATTGAAAGGGATAACCTTTATAAAGAATTTAAACCTAGAGAAGGCGAAATTGTAACAGGCCTTGTGCGCAGGTTTTCCGATAGGGATATAATTGTTGATTTAGGTAAAACAGAAGCCATATTTCCCTATTGCGAACAAATCAGAAAAGAACACTTTACCCATGGTAGCAGAATTAAGGCCGTTATTGAGAAGGTTTTATGTCCTGCAGATTTGCCAACTATCAAAAATGACTCCGTTTTAAACCGCTATAAATCTGCCGCTTTAAAATTGGATAAAGGACAAAGAGGGCCTTACATTATACTTTCAAGAACTTCGCCTACCTTCTTAAAAGAACTTATGAAAGTTGAAATACCTGAGTTAAGCGATAATATTATTGAAATTAAAGGCATTTACAGAGATCCTGGATTTAGAGCAAAAGTTATTGTAAAAAGCAATGATAACAATGTTGACCCTATTGGCACTTGTGTCGGTATGAGAGGCATTAGAATTAGAGCAGTAACAGGCGAACTTGCCGGTGAAAAAATTGACCTTATTAATTACAGCGATGATGTTTCCACAACTATTATGAATGCTTTATCTCCTGCTAAGGTTTTATCTGTTCGCATAGTTGATGTTCAGGCCAAAAAGGCTTTAGTTATCGTTCCTGATGACCAGCTTGCAATTGCCATAGGCAGAGATTGGCAAAATGTTAATCTCGCTTCTAAAGTAAGTGGCTGGGAAATTGAAGTAAAGAGTGAAAGCCAAAAGAATCAAGAAGGTGCAGAGGCCGCCGCTCTTGTTAAAAATGCTTTAGCGGATGTTCCAGGGATTGGACCAAAACTTGCGGAAGTTTTAACAAAAGCAGGTTTTGATTCTGTTGAGAAAATTGCTAAATTAAATCCGGAACATTTGGCAACTTTACAGGGCGTTGGCGAAAAAACCGCCCAAAAAATCATAGACGGCGCTAAACAATATTTAGAGTCCAATGCGGAGGCAGAAAATGACAATAACCAAGAAAACAAGTAAGGATCAGGAAGAGCCTAAAAAGAAAACTGCTACCCGTAAAACAACGGCTAAAAAAACAACAACGGCAAAAAAAACTACCGCTAAAAAACCGGCAGCAAAAAAAACTACAACTAAAAAAGTAGTTAAGAAGGTTGCCGCTAAAACAATTAAGGAAGAAGAAGCTAAACAGGAAGTAAAAGAAGTTAGAACTCAAGAACAGAGAAAAACGGCGGGACATACGGAATTTAAGGCGCCAATTAAAACAGAACCTGTTAATATTGCGCCTAAAGAGCAGGAAAATAAACTAGAACCCCAAGTTGCCCCTATTGAAAATAAGGCGCTAAATAATCAAGTTCAAAGACACAATATTCCTGCTAAAGAAGAACTCAAAAAACCGGAAGTTAAGGCAGAGCAAAAAGTAGCCCCGCAACCAGCCCAGCCCCAGCAAAAAGTTATTAAAATTCTCGGTCAGCCGACAATTAAAGAACTTGCCGAGAAAATGGATATCAAAATAAATGACTTTATTAAAAAACTTATGGGTATGGGTATTTTTGCTACTATTAACCAGCGCCTTGAAACGGATATGATTGAACTTGTAGCTGCCGAGTGCGGTTTTAAAACCGAAATGATTAGCGAATTTGCCCACGAGGAACTTGTTAGCCAAGTGCAAGAAGAAGATGACCCTAAAGATTTGGTTCCAAGAGCACCGGTCGTTACCATTATGGGACATGTGGACCACGGCAAGACAAGTTTGCTTGACGCAATAAGACACTCTAATGTTGTGGCGGGTGAATTTGGCGCAATTACCCAGCATATTGGTGCTTACAGAGTAAAAACGCCAAAAGGTTATATATCTTTCTTAGATACTCCTGGACACGAAGCGTTTACCGCTATGCGTGCGCGCGGTGCACAAGCTACCGATATTGTAGTATTAGTTGTTTCTGCAACAGATGGCATTATGCCGCAGACTATTGAGGCTATGAACCACGCAAAAAGCGCAGGAGCGCCTATTATTGTAGCGGTAAATAAAATTGATTTGCCAGGGGCAAACCCTGATAAAATTAAACAAGATCTTGCTTCCCGCGGACTTGTGCCTGAAGAGTGGCAGGGCGATACAATATTTGTTGAAATTTCCGCCAAAAAAAGAATCAATATTGATAAACTTTTGGAAATGATTGCCTTGCAGGCCGAAATGATGGAACTTAAAGCAAATCCAAACAGAAGTGGCGTTGGCGTTATTTTGGAAAGTAAACGCGATAATAAACGCGGGGTTGTGGCAACGGTTTTGGTGCAAAAAGGCACAATCCATGTTGGAGATCCGTTTATTGTAGGCACGACTTACGGCAAAATAAGAGCTTTAATTGACGAGCACGGCAAACGCTTACCTTCAATTGGGCCTTCCGTGCCGGCCGAAATTTTGGGTATTAATGGTGAGCCTCCTTCTGTCGGTGATACTTTAGTTATTGCTTCAAGCGAAAAAGAGGCCAAACATATTGCCGAAAAAAGAAAACTTGCCCATAAGGAAGAAAGAATTGCCCACCAAAAGCATGTTTCTCTTACCAATATTAAGAGCGATAAAGTAAAAGAACTTGCTATTATTCTTAAAGCAGATGTGCAAGGTTCTATTGAAGCAATTAAAGATGCTATTTTAAGAACTCCGACAGAAGAAGTAGAAGTGAAAATTATCCACTCTGCTGCCGGTAATGTTAACGAGTCGGATTTGCTGCTTGCAAAAGCTAGCAATGCCGTTATAATTGCGTTTAATGTTGATACGGATGAATCTACTAAAGAAGAAGCCCAAAGAGAAGGCATTGAAATACGCACTTATAATATCATCTTTGAACTTTTAGAAGATCTTCGCGCTGCAATGGAAGGTTTGCTTGAACCCGATATTGTAGAAGAAGTGGTCGGTAAGGCAATAGTTCGCCAAGTCTTTGACCTTAGCAGCGGTTTTGTTGCCGGGTGCTATGTGGAAGAAGGTAAACTTGTGCGCAACTACGAGGTTCGCATTTTACGCGCCGGAGAGATACTTTATAAAGGTAAAATTTCCGGTTTAAAGCGTTTTAAAGATGATGTAAAAGAAGTTGAAAAAGGTTATGAATGCGGCGTTTTGGTAGAAGGTTTTAAAAAGACCCAACCTGGCGATGTGGTAGAGTGTTTCCAAAAAAAGACTATCACCCGCAGAATAGCCAAAATTTAAACTTGAAAAGTAAAAAAATACCCCTCTAAATTTAGAGGGGTATTTTTTATGAAACATTTATTTGTTTGCGCCGCAACATTTTTTATATTTTTTTCCACTTCCGCAGGGGCAGGGGTCATTTCTGCCGGGTTCTTTTTCTTTAACAATAGGTTCAATTTTACCTTGCTGTTGTTCTTGTTTAAGTTCTTTTTCGTGATCTTTGACCCATTTTTTCATAGCACGGGGGGAGTTTAAATCAACCCCGTCGGCTTTCATTCTTTTTGCTATGGAAATTAGTTTTTCTTTAATAGCCGGGTCTTTTTCAATTTGTTTTTTGATAAAGGCAGGCAAAGAATCCATTTCCTTTTCTATTTTTTCTTCAATAGATAATTTGGCGGTTTCCTTTTTTTCCGTTTCTGTTTGTTTATTTTTCTTTTTTCCAAATAAAAATTCTAAAACCATAAGTTAAATTTCTCCGTTAATAATCTGTCTGATAGTTTTGCGCACTATTAATGCTTTTTTAACATAGTCATTGCTTTCCGGTATAACTATGTGGCGCGGGTGGCCCTGCCAGAGTTTTAAAATATCTTCATCAACCTGTAAAGCTCTTTCCAAAGTTTCAGTGCGAACACTGGTATTTTGGTAAAACTTTGCTTCTTTTGGCGGGGACATATGAATAACAGCGTAATAGCGTTCATATTCCGCACCAATAGAGGTGTTAAAGGTTTTAAAAAAATCTTCTTGCCCGTAAGGCCAATATACAGCGCCGTCAAGCGAGCCTCTATCACAAAGAACGATTTTAGCTGTTGGGTTAATTTCCTCTGCTAGAGCCTCCAGTTCCTTTGTAGTAAAATAGATAATTCTTTGCGCGTGGTAAGTGTGTCTTGCGCTATTATCGTTGCGCGGGAATCCGCCGCCGTAAACTAAAGTTGCGGCTTCCTTTGCAAGTTCAATATCTGTGCCATATTCTTCTTTCAATATGGAAAGAGCCGTTGTTTTGCCACTGGCCGGCCCACCTGTAAGAACAATTTTTTTCATAATTTATTCCTTATTTAATATTTTAAAATACTCATCTTTTATTTTATTAAATTCTTCGCGTTGTGTTGGGGCAATTTCGCGCACGGCGGAACTTCTGTTTTTATTATTAAGGAAGTCCAAATATTTATTTCCTTGCCTTAAACGGAAATCCAAATGTGGTCCTGTGGATAAACCCGTAGAACCGACATAAGCGATAGTTTGCCCTTGTCTTATACGCGCACCCTTATGGGTGTTTTTGGCAAAACTTTTTAAATGCCCATAGCAACTTACATAGTTGTTAGGGTGGGAAATTTCTATATAATTGCCAAAACCGCCTTTCTTACCTTGAAAGATAACAACGCCGTCTGCCACGCTTTCAACCGGTGTACCGACAGGGGCGGCGTAATCTATGCCAAGGTGGGGGCGTCTTATTCTTAAAATCGGGTGCATACGCCCATAACTAAAACGGGAGGTTATTCTGACCCCTCTAAAACTAATAGGTGATTTTAAGAACATTTTTTTGCTGAATTTGCCGTTTTCGTCGTAAAACTCATCTTCAAATCTAAAAGCATAAGTTTTGCCAACGGCCAACCCATCGTAATAGGCAGCAAGGATGGTTTCATTTAAAGTTTGTCCGTCAATGGTGTAATCTTCCTGCCAATAACAAGCAAATTTATCGCCGGCCCTGGTATCGCTGTTAAAATCTACCGACCAGGAAAAAACATCCGTAAAATCAACTATAAAACCGGGCTTTAAACCAGCTTCTTGCATAGAGGCAAAAAGAGAACTTGTTATTTTACCTTTCGCAAAGCGAGTGCGCGTTTGGACGCTTATATCACTTATACCTGCTACAAGGTCCTGTCCTTCTTTTGCTACATAATAACGGGAAAAATCTTTTGTTATAACAAGCATTTTAAAATTGTCTTGCTCATCTAAAGTAAGCAGGTATTTATCGCGCGGGGCAAGGCGGCGCATATTTAAAACGCTGTCTAGTTTTTTTATAATGGCACCGGTTTCCTCTTTTGATAAGCCTGCTTCTTGCAGAGGAATGCTGATATGTTGTT
Organism: Elusimicrobiaceae bacterium; assembly: GCA_017417005.1. Classification (GTDB taxonomy): domain Bacteria; phylum Elusimicrobiota; class Elusimicrobia; order Elusimicrobiales; family Elusimicrobiaceae; genus Proelusimicrobium. The sequence goes on from JAFQAA010000004.1 coordinate 27,705, forward strand.
TAAGGTTGCCGGTATATTTTTTAAAGTAAACTTCTTGCGATTGGTTATACTCGTGGATTTTTGCCGTTTTCCTTTGAATATAAAAAAACATAGATAAAACTATAAGAAGGCAAAGCGGTAAATAAATTGCTAAGCGCAGCAAAATTTGTTTTAGTATGCTTTTCATAAAAATACACCAAAATTAAGGGGTGTTAATACACCCCTTATAATATTATTTCTTTAAATAAGATGCTAAGGCAATGGCATTAAACTTAAAGTCTGGAGCATCGGCTCTAGACGGGAGTAAAACAGGTATATTGGGGCCTGCCAAGATTGCAGCACCTTTAACTCCGGCACCGAAGAAAGCAATACTCTTATAAACGGGGTTTCCGGCATCAAGATCAGGAAGAACGATTAAGTCAACATCACCGGGTACTTGTTTATTTGTAATACCTTTTTCCAAAGCTTTTTCTTTAGAGAAGGTTATATAAATATCATAAGGGCCTTCAACGATACAATTTGGAATTTCGCCTTTTTGGTTCATTTCCACTAAGGCCTGGGCATCTAAAGTGGAGGGAATTTTCTCATTAACTTTTTCCACCGGGCAAACTATTGCCACTTTAGGTTTTTCAATACCGAGTCTTCTTAAAATTGAAACGGCATTATTAATAATTTTTGCTTTTTGTTCAAGAGTGGGGTTAATAACAACGGCAGAATCGGTTACGGCAAACATTTTGTGATAGTTATCTGTTTTAAAAAGTACAAAGTGGGTTAAAAGAGCACCTTGCGGAACAAAGCCGAGTTCCTTATTTAAAATAGCTTTCATATAATATTTTGTATCAACTAAACCTTTAACAAGAAAGTCGCCTTCGCTGTCGTAAATTTTCTTTGCGGCAATATTGCACATAGTTGGAACATCGGTACATTCAACAAATTCAAATTTATCTTCTTTTAAGCCGATTTCTTTCATTAAATTTTTAACTTCGCCAACAGGCCCTATTAAAATACCTTTTGTGATAAGACCCTTATCATCGGCCATTTTAATAGCGCTTAGGGCTTCTTTATTATTTGCACCTGGCACAACAACTCTGTTTGTTTTGCCTTTAACTAAATCAATAAGTTCATTAAAGTTTTTGAATTTCATTTTTATCTCCTTTATATAACTAAAAATATTTGCCTTTAAAAATTAAATTTTAGGCAATTAAATATTTGGGTATATATTTATTTTAACATATTTAGGAGAACACAGGTTCTAAAGTAAATTCCTTTAGGTCTTCTTGTATTTGGGAAGCAGTGGCAAGTTCCAGTTGCTTAATTGTGTGTAAAGGATAAGTTAAATAGCGGTTTAAAAATCTTTGGCAGACATAACGGGTTTTGTTTAAGTCCAAAACATTAATATCATTTAAAAAGGCTAGGTTATCAAAAGGTAAAGTATGGATGTTATCCCAAAGTTCCTCGTTTATTTCTAAAACGGGTTTATCTTTTAGGCCAAAACCGCTTTCTTGCATCAAACGCAAAAGAAAAGCCGGCGCAATTATTTGATTTACGGGGTAGTTTTCCAAAGTATGCATAGCGTTTTGTAAAAGGTCAAATTTTGTTGGGTTTGGGTTTGCAAGAGGAGTTAGGCGGTAAAATAGTTCACAAAAATAAGAGGCCATTTCCATCTTTTTTATATCTTGGCGGATATTGGGGTAAATATTTTTAAGTTTACCGCCTGTAATACAGCCGATAGTGGCATTTCTTCTTATATAGATACGCGCACAAGAAGAGGCAAAAGGCTCACTTATGGCTTTTAGTTTGGAATCAGTTCTGTTTACGCCGGGCAAACGCAAGGCCATACGGCCGTGATTTAAGGTATAAACGCAAATCATTCTATCGCGTTCCCTAAAGTTTTGGCGCAGTAAAACTATAATATCATCTGTAAATTCCATTAAAAATATAATACAATATTAAAGAGTAAAAATGAAAGAAGTTTTAAAATTTTGCTCAAATTTCAAAAATATAATATAATATATACACTATGTTACCTACATATAGACCAAATAAAAAGAAAAGAGCTAAAACCATTGGGTTTAGAGCTAAAATGTCCACCACGGGTGGCAGAAAAGTTCTTAGCGCAAGAAGAGCAAAAGGACGCAAAGAACTTATTCGCAAATAAAAGCACTTTTAGTGCCGGAAGAATTGTGAAGAAATCGGGCCTTGCCAAAAACGATAGGATCTACCTTAACAATGACTTTAAAGATATTTTAGAGCATGGCATTAAGGTTTACGGAAAAGGACTTGTTTTGTGGTGTAGGCTCTATCCGCATGGGAGGGAGGAAGGTGTTAAACCACGCCCTTCCCAGCAAGCGCGGATTGGTGTGATAGTTTCAAAAAAATTAGGAAATGCGGTGCAGCGCAACCGCTGCAAACGGCTTTTGAAAGAGGCCTTTCGCATTAACAGACATTTATTAAAAGATAGCGCCGATTGTATTTTTTGCCCAAAGGATATTGAAGTCTTTAAAGATTATTCCACGGCAGGCGCGGCTTTTTTAGATTTAGTTAAAAAAGCTAAAATTTTAAAGGAAAGCAAGGACCTTTAGTTTAATTTTCCCTTACCTTCTTTCCTTAAAAGATTTTATAATGAAGAAATTGTTTCTTTTTTGTTTGAGGACACTTATAAAAATTGTTCGTCCTTTACTAGGGCCTAGGGGTGTGTGCCGTTTTTATCCGACTTGCTCGGCCTATGCCTTGGAAGCAATTGAAAAATATGGTATTTTTAAAGGTTCTTATTTGGCTTTAAAGCGTTTGGCCAAGTGTCATCCGTTTAATAAAGGCGGATATGATCCTGTGCCGTAGTTCTGTTATGCAAAAGGCCTCTGATTGCCAACATTAGAGGTTTTTATGGATAATAAAAATAGCGATTTTTTTAAAGTCTTAATTTGGACTTTGCTTATTTATATCGGTTTTACGATGCTTTTTCCTGCTAAAAAAGCCCCAAAAGAGCAAACCCAAACATCCCAAACCCAAGAAGAACAGGCCGTTAATACTGAAAAAGTTAATATTAATGAAGCCATAATCAAAGAAGCTTCCCCCGAGGCAAAAGAAATTAAAGAAGATGAAATAAAGGAATATGCCCTTAATTTGGAAGATGCCGAAGTTATTTTTACCACAAAAGGTGCGGCAATAAAAGATTATATTTATAAGGATATTATTGCCCCAGTAAATTTGACCCCGTATCAGGGCGAAGGCTATTTTGCTACTTTGCCAGGGATAAATTTTGAACTTGCCTCTAAAAGCGATAACTCAATTTCTTTTAAAGCAGAGCTGGCAAAAGGCCTGGAAATTTATAAAACTTACGAATTTGGCAAGGTTGGTTCTTTAAATAAACTTTCCTTAAAACTGGTAAATAACACAGATAAGGCTTTAGATATTTCCAATTTAGCAGTTAATCTTGGTCCCGGTTTAAACACTGTTAAAAGTGAAAGAGGCGATAACCCTTCTTTGTGGCGCGCTTTCTGTGCTGTTAAACCGGAAAACAGAAAACCTGTTTTAGAAAAACTTACCTCAAAAATGATGACTAATACCAGTAAATTAGAAGATGCTTGTTCTAATTGGTATTGGAGCGGTATTGATAACCGCTACTTTTTGGTTGCCTTTATTCCGCAAAACTTCAAAGGCAGCGCAACAGATTTGCATTACTCAAGTAAATTCGTATATCAAAAAGATTCCTTTTTTGGTCTTTTTGGCAAAAAAGATATTGACGGACCTAAACTTGATATCAGCCTTAAAGGGCTTATTGGGGCAAAAGAAGAAGTTGTTTATGATTCTGCTTTTTACTTTGGGCCTAAAGATATTAAAGTGCTTAAAGCTTTGCCTTATGATTTAAGCCGCTCGGTTGAAATAGGCTTTTTTAACAGGTTTGGCCAATATGCTCTTGATTTGCTTGAGTGGCTTTACGGCATAACCCACAATTATGGTTGGGCTATTGTTCTTATGACCTTTATTGTGCAACTTGTTTTATTCCCGCTTACTTATAAACAATTAAAGGCTTCCGCCGTTATGCAAAAAATCCAACCGGAGATGAAGCGCATTCAAGATAAATATGGCAAAACTGACCCTATGGCCGCCCAGCGCGAAATGATGGCCCTTTATAAAAAATACGGCGCCAATCCTTTAAGCGGGTGCTTGCCTTTGTTAATTCAGTTTCCAATATTTATTGCTTTGTTTAATGCCCTTAGAACCTCTTGGTGTTTGCACGGGGCTCCCTTTATTTTATGGATAAAAGATTTATCCGCAAAGGACCCTTACTATGTTTTGCCCATTGCTATGGGTGTGATGATGTTTATTCAGCAAAAAATGACTATGCCTGATATGGGCAAAGATAACCCCAATGCCGCAATGTTTAAGTGGATGCCTATTTTTATGACGCTTCTGTTCTTAAACTTCCCTTCGGGGTTGACTTTATACTGGTTTATTAGTAATTGTATAAGTCTTTGTATAAATGTAGTTTTAAAAAGAAAATTGGCAAAAGCCGCTTAGGAGATTTTATTATGGCAAGAAGAGAAATTACCGCAGAAGGAAGAGATGTTGGAGAAGCAATAACAAAAGGTTTGCACCAGCTTGGCAGAAGACGCGATCAAGTTGAGGTATCCGTAGTGCAGGAAGAAAAACCCGGTTTCTTAGGCATTGGTTCAAAACCTGCTATTGTTAAAATAATTGAAAAAAAATGGGATTCGGAAAACTCTACCCCTATGAAGCCCCGCACCTTAAAGAAAAATAATTTTAAAGCTACAAAAGGTAAAAAGAAAGTTGTTTGCAAACCTGCCCGCTTAACAAAAGCACCAAAAGAGCCCAAGGAAAACGAGCCGCAAAAATTGCCTTCTTTGGAAATTCAAAATGCTGTTATACCGGAAAATCTTAAAGAACCTATGAGCGTTGCGAAAGAAAGTTTAATTAAGATTATTGAAGGTATTGGCGCAAAAACGGAAAATGTTAATGTTTGGTGGGATCAAAAACAAGAAAGAATGCTTATTACTTTTGATTGCGATAGCCCTGCTCTTATTATCGGTAAAGAAGGGCATACTTTAGAGGCAATACAATATGTTATTACTCTTATGGTAAGCCGTTATTTTGATAATCCTATTTCCGTTATTTGCGATACTCAAAACTATTGGCGCAAACTTGAAGATAAAGTTAATGACGAAATTGAAAGAGCCGTCAAAATGTTAATGAGAACCAAAAAAACTTATCGCTTCCGCCCGATGTCCGCCCAGAGAAGAAGATATATCCACCGCTATTTAGTAGATAGAACAGATATTTCTACCGCTTCCGAAGGCGAAGGTAAATGGCGTAAAGTTGTTTTAAGATTACAAACAACCCAAACAATGCCGGCTGATAATAATACCCCTGTAGTTAATACTAACCCTCAGGAAAGTATTACAAGCCAAATTAACCAAGCGGTTTCTTACGGGCAAGATACCCAAGAAGCTTTAAGAAAAATGCAGGAAGAACAAGCAAAAGCCGCTATGGCAGCAGAAGAAGCCAGCGAGGCTGTTTCCGTTCAAACAGAAGTTTCCGCTTCAAATGAACCGGCCCCGGTTGCTACTGGCGAAGTTGCCCCGGTGCAAGAAGCTCCGGTTCAAGAGGCCACCACAGCGGATACAATAACCGAACAAAAATAAATATTATTGATTTTTGTTTTTAAACCCCTGCTTTTAGAGCGGGGGTTTTTTATGCCTTTCTTATATAAAATCTTCTTTCATTAAATGCTAAAATATATATATGCTATTAAATGATACCATTGCGGCTTTTGCAACCTCCTCAGCCAGTGGGGCGGTGGCTGTTTTGCGTTTAAGTGGGGAAAAATCCCTTGAAATCTTAAAGGCTTTAACGCGCAAAGAAACTTTTGAACCAAGAAAAGCAACTTTAGTTAATATTTATGACGAGGGCGAAATTCTTGATAAGGCCCTTGCCCTTTATTT
>JAFQAA010000037.1 GCA_017417005.1 Elusimicrobiaceae bacterium
ATTAAGGAGATAGTTTATGAAAAATAGAAACAATAAAAAAGGGTTTACCTTAGTTGAAGTGCTGGTAGTGGTATTAATTATAGGCATACTTGCTACTATTGCCTTGCCAAGTTATAAATTTGCTGTGGAAAAATCCCGCGCAACTCACGGGATAACATCACTTACACAAATAGCAAAAGCGCAAAAGGTTTATAATGCAAGAAAGGGCAATTATTCCGAAAATATGTTAGGTTTACCCCTAGATATGAAAGACCTTGACGGAAGCGATGTAAGAGGGGCAGAATTTGCCGATCAGTATTTTGATTATAAAATCTTTGGCGATGAATTTGAACGCGCAAGAGCAACACGCAACACGGGGGAATATGAACTTTCCGTAGATTACGGAACGGGGGAAATTTTCTGCCGTCCGATAGAAAGTCAAATGTGTCAAAAATTAGGTTTAGCCGAAGGCGAGGAGTTTGTCACTTGGCCGCAAAAAGCAGAATGCGATCCCGCTGAGTATGGCCGTTCTAAACCTTACTATGTATGTAGGAGAACTTTATATAAAGACGGAACAAAACGGGATATGGTTTGTTGGGTTGGGCATAGTTCATGTAGTATATACAATAATGAGAAAGAAAAAATAGGCGATATCAATGGAAATATAAACCAAGGTGGGAAAAGAGCATTTTATCTGAGGGAATATTTTCCTGGTACAAATCAAATATCAAAATATTCACATTATTATGATGATGATGGAAGCCTGTATAGTCAAACAACATATAATCCTGATGGCTCTCTTAAAAGTAGTTTTTCGGATTTTTCCTACAAATCTTATGCTTCATATAGCGATACAGGTAGAGAAGTCGTTAACATAAGGCCGGAAGGGATAGATGTTTCTACCTATGATACATCTAATAATAGGCTGACTTATAAAACATATGATTTATCCGGCAATCTTACTAGCGCGTTGTATTATGTAGCTGGGAATTCCTCAGCAGCGGAAGTCATTACTTATGATAGTCAGGGAAATGTTATGTTATACAGATGTAATTTCGGCCCCTGTTCTGAGGAAGGGCATACACGACCTAGCTATGAAAGTATAGATCTTAGTTCTTTTCCTGCAGACACTTCATATTGCCAAGATAATGAAGATGATTGTTCCGCGTTTGAAGATGAAATTTTTTAAAAATACATAAAAACAAAAACCCCTGCTCTAAAGCAGGGGTCTTTTATTTATAATTCTTTTCCATTTCGGCTTTGTATTCAAGAAAAGTGCCGGCTTCTATATGCTCTCTAACTTGTTCCATCATGTGGGTTAAAAAGCGTATATTGTGGATACTTATTAAGCGGTGGCTTGTTAACTCGCCGGACCTAAATAAATGCGATAAATAAGCGCGGGAATAGTTTTTACACACAAAGCAATCACATTTATCATCAAGGGGCTTATCTTGCGTTCTAAACTCGGCATTTTTGATATTTAATCTGCCATTAGATGTCATAGCTTGGCCGTTACGGGCAACTCTTGTTGGCCAAACGCAGTCAAACATATCAACCCCGTGAGAAATACAATCTAAAATTTCCTGCGGTGTGCCAAGCCCCATTAAATAGCGCGGTTTTTCCTCGGGTAAATGGGGGATACAATGTTCTAGGGCAAGGTTCATTTCTGCGCGTGTTTCACCTACGGAAAGCCCGCCGATACAAAACCCGTGAAGCGGCAAAGTTGCCATAGTTTTTGCGGCATCTTCGCGCAGTTTTGGGAAAATTGAACCCTGCACTATTCCAAATAAAAGTGAGTGGGGCACTTCAAAACTGCCGTCAGCATTTTGCTTGATACCTTGATTTACCATAGAGTGATATTTTGTTGCCGCTCTTTTGGCCCAGCGTTTAGTAATTTCAAGGGCTTTTTTGGCTTCTCTTTCGTTGGCGGTAGAGGGAATTAAAACATCAAGGCAGGTCCATATATCAGAGCCGATTTTGCTTTCATATTCAATAACTTTTTCCGGCGTAAAAAAGTGTTTTGAGCCGTCGTGGTGGCTTTTAAACCAAACACCTTCCTTGGTAATTTTTCTTAAATGCGATAAACTATGCACCTGAAAACCGCCCGAATCTGTTAAAATACTGCCGTTCCAACGCATAAAATTGTGTAGGCCGCCCATTTTTTCCAAGAGTTCGGTGCCGGGCCTTAAATAAAGGTGGTAAGTGTTAGATAAAATACACTCAACTTTAATATCTTCTAAATCTTTTTCCGTCAAGGCTTTAACGCAGGCTTGCGTGGCAACCGGCATAAAAACCGGGGTTTTGACTATGCCGTGTTTTGTATATAAAACGCCTGTTCTAGCTGAACATTTTGGGTCTTTTGCTTTAAGTTTAAAGGGGGGGATAACTTTTATATTTTCTATATTTGTCATAGTATTAACATTGAATCTCCAAAAGAATAAAAGCGGTATTTTTGGGCCACCGCTTGAGTGTAGGCCTCGTAAATAAAATCTTCGCCGGCTAGGGCGCTAACCATACATAAAGGCGTGGAATCAGGGAAGTGAAAGTTCGTAATCAGCGCGTCTATTGCCTTAAATTTATAACCTTGGTAGATAAATAAATCAGTCCACTTTTTTCCGCTTGAAACGCGGCCTGTTTCATCAGCAAAACTTTCAATAGTTCTTGTGCTTGTTGTGCCAACAGAAATTAAACGCCCGCCACTTGCTTTTGTTTTATTGATTAAATCAGCAATTTCAGGGGTAATTTCGGCAAGTTCGGCAAGCATTTTATGCTCGGTCGGCTCGGTTTTTAAAGGTTTAAAAGTGCCCCAACCCACATGCAAGGTTACATAGCCGATATTTACACCCATAGCTTTAATTTTGTTAAGTAATTCCTGTGTAAAGTGAAAGCCGGCCGTTGGCGCGGCAATAGAGCCTTCCACTTGGGCATAAATTGTTTGGTATCTTTCTTTATCCGTTTCTATACTTTTTGAAAGGCCTGCGTGTTTGCGCGCTTTTTCAATATAAGGCGGCAGGGGCATAAGCCCGTGCTTATGGGTCCAGGGCAAAATATCGTCGGTGTTAAATTTTATAATGGCTTCGCCATTGTCGGTATTACCCACAACTTCGCCTTTTAAATTATCTTCAAAAACAAGTTTTGTGCCGGGTTTATATTCCCTAAGTAAAACCGCCCAGCAAAATTTATCTTCAAGTTGGCGGACAAGTAAAATTTCAATTTTACCGCCTGTTTCTTTATGCGCAAAAATTTTGGCGGGGAACACTTTTGATTTATTCATTATAATAGTGTCGCCTTTTTTTAAAAAAGTGGGTAAATCCCTAAAAATTTTGTGTTCTATGGTGTGATTTTTTCTGTTTAAAACCATCATCCTGCTTGAATCGCGTGGGTCAGCAGGGTTTTTTGCAATAAGGTCATCAACATTAAATTTTTTAAATCTCTCAAAAGCCATATTAAATATTCTCCAAATTTGCGCCGGGGTAGTAGCGTTTTAAAATTTCTTTGTAATTTTTGCCGGCCTCGGCCATACCTTTTGCGCCTTCCTGGCAAAGACCGCCGCCGTGGCCATAACCTCTGCCACTAAAGGTAAGACCGCTTATTCCCGTTATAAAACAACTTTTAAATTTTGTTGAGCCAACGCCAACCCTAAAAGTATTACAAGGGATAGTTTTTGTGGTTTTTGTTGTGGTAATTTTTAAATTTTTTGCCCTGCCGCTTGAAAGTTTTGAAGCAATTTTAACACTTTTTATTGTGCCCGGTATTTTATTTTTTTTGAGAAA
>JAFQAA010000038.1 GCA_017417005.1 Elusimicrobiaceae bacterium
CTGGCGAGCCAAAGGATCTAAAGGAACAATTAAAACAGGTCTTTTTTGTGTTTCAGCCCAAGCAATAGCTAAGTTTAATACTAAAGTTGTTTTACCAACACCTTCTTTAGGGCCGGTAAAAGCAACAACTTTTGGCGTGCCGTTAGTTTCGTTTTTAGTATCCATTTAAGTTTACTCCACCATTTCAACGGTAATAAATAAGAATAAGGAGCGTTGCTCTTCTTTAATATTTTTTGTTTTAAAGAAATAACCAAGCAAAGGTATTCTGCCAAGAACAGGCACTCTATCTTCAGCCACGCTTCTTGAACTGCTCTTTAAACCGCCAATTACTAAAGTTTCCCCGCTGTTAAGTTCCACTTGGGAATTTAGCCTTCTTGAAGTAATAGATGGAACAGAAGTTCCGTTTATAACGATAGGGGCAGAATAATCGGGGTTAGAAAGTTCTATTTCAAATTGAACATGGATAATATTACCCTTTTCCGGAATAATGGTGGGCATAACATCCAACCTAACGCCATAGTTCTTAAATTCAACACCGGCAGAAGTATTATTTACCACAGGGAAAGGAATAGAACCGCCGGCAGAAAAATTTGCACTGGTATTAGATTTTGCTATAACTTTTGGGTTAGATAAAATTTGCGCTTTACCTTCGGTTTCAAGCAAATGTAAGCGGGTATTAAGCAAACTTTTGCGTTCAAACTCACCTATAGAGAAAATACCAGGTATTTCCCTTTCGGTAAAATCAAGCAATTGGTTCCAGGCAAAGCCATTATTGCTGGTTAAAGAACCGCTTATTTCAACGATATCGGCACTAACGGCAACAAGGTCCGTTTTCTTAGCAGCATTTGCATAGACACCTGCTGTTAAGGCAACTAAAACAAGGGGTAAAACTTTATTTATTATATTTTTTTTCATTTTTTCCTTTCCTATAATAATCAAATTTTAGTTAAACAAACTGGAGAAACTCGTTATAGGCACGCTGGTTTCGTTCATATCGCCCGGTGCGCGGACAACAACGGTTATTTCCCCCTCCTGCTGAGCTAAGGCAAGATATTGGGCTGCTTCCAAACCTAAAGAAAGGCTTAAAGTTGACATATCCGAGAAGGCAGCACTATTTTGTTCCTCTTCTTTATTTTTATTTTTGGTTGCACTATCAAGCCCTTGGCCCAAGTTAGAACCAACCCCAAGAACCAAAATATTTTGCAAAATAGTTACCGACATTTTTTCTTTATTACTATTTTTCAACTGGGCGTCAAAAGTTATAAGAATATCCACTTTATCGCCTGGTTTTATCATTTTAGCTACTTGGTTATTTACTTCCAAAATATAAGCTCTGTTGCCGGGTTGCACTTTTAAACTTATACCCATTTCCGGGCTTAAAGAGCTAAGAGAAGGTTTTGTAATTTGATTGCCTTTAGCAATAGATACTCTTGTTACTAAATTTTCAATATCACTTAAATTTGCCCCTTTGGATAAAACATAGGCATCTTTTTGTATATAAGACAAAGGAATTTCCGCCGTTCTGATATGGGCCCTTTTAAGTTGGGTGCCTTCTGGCAAATCAAGACCGGCAACGGCAACTGTTTCCATTTTTTGAGCTTTGGCTAAATTACCTTGTGCCAAATTCAAAACAAAGAAATATATCAAAGCTGCCATAACAGCAATGACTAAAGGAAAAAGACTTCTTTTGTTCATAGTTTAAAACTCCTCTCTTTTTTAAAACTTCTTAATAATAAAATCAAATCTAATTTATCAGTGGTCTTTCCACCGGCATCCTAACGGATGCTTTTATTCTTTTTACCCCGTATTTTTTGGGCGGATCGGCAAAGATATAACTTGTTAAAGGAAAAACCAAATCTACCCTATACACCAAGGTTACAACGAGATCCTCGTTTACATGGCCGTTAACTTGTGGGTCGCGCCCGGTTGTTTGTAATACAGAAGATATCTGCATTTTAGAGGCTTTTGTCGGCCCAACTGCTTGAATTAAAGCCTCTTTCATTTTAGTGGCAACTTTGGCTGAATCCGTTTGCCCGCTTGGCTTGCGAACACCAACCATAGAGCCAACTCTGGCAAGTTCATAAGAAATATGATGGGCAAGAAGTGTGTGATAGGCTATAGTCCCCATTTCCAAGATAACAAATATTATCATCATAAAAACGGGTAGAATTAAAACTAATTCAACAACCGCTTGCCCACCATTTTTCCTTATCATAAATCTTGCTTAAATTTGTCCTGCTTGGCCAAGAATTTTTTCTTTAATATTATCAAAAAGTTCAGGCATAAATTGTTTAATAGCCACGCCTACTAAGCCGACTACCACAACAATAATACCAAGCATAAACAAATATTCAACCAAACTTTGGCCTTTTTTGTTATTTACGGCTCTTAAAGCATTATTAAAAGCCAAGTGCATTTTTGCAATCATTCTCATTTTAATATCCTCCAAATTACCTAATTTTTAGTTTCATATACAGCGAGTATAATTTTTGCTCCCTGTTCAAATTGTTTTGGCACTACCCAACTATAACTTTTGTAAAAGATCGCAAAAGCGGCAAATAAAGCAAGGGCTGTTACAATATATTCCATAGCTGCCTGGCCTTTATTATTTATCTTCATTTTGCACCTTTTACAAATTTACGACTTTACCGCTAACTACTAAAACTGCACTCTTACAGCCAGTTGATGCGCCGTGCCTAAAGCGCCAAAAGGCATCATTGCATAATCAAGCCCGAGGCCATAACCAAAGACCTCGCTGCTGTAAAAACCAAATCCTAGCGAAATTTTTGAAGTTGTATCAAGGCCCATTTTATCGGCTATTGTGCCATCTTCGGCAAAACCAGTATTATCGCGGTTATAATAGCCAAGTCTAATATCAAACTGGGCAACTTGCACAAGTTCTTCCGGGATATGTATTGCAAGACCTACGCCGTAGCGTACTTTATCATCAACATAGTCAACAATTTCGCCGGCAAGAGTAATATACTTTGTATTTATTGCAACGCCACCGCGAATTGCGGAAGGAACTTCGTCCGTATCGCCCAAGTTTTGGCCCATTACGCCCAAAACAAGTTTATTACTAAACAAGCGCAGTTTTGCGCCCACATCAAAAGCAGCGTTAATATGGCGCACATTTACGTTATTTTCGTTAATATACTTTGCTGTTGCGCCCAAATCTAAAGCATTAAAGAAGCTTCTTGCAAGGGTAACGCTTGCAACAAAATCTTGCATCACAGCACCCGCCCAATCTTGCGGAATACCAAGCTCGTCTCTAAATTCAAGGTCGTTTAATCTCAAATATCTAAGAGAAAGACCAAGCATTGTCCTGCCCATAGGTTGAATATAGGCAAGTGAACTATCCCCCACGCCTTCAAACCATTGCATATGGGAAACTTGCACTTCTCTAGTGGTGTTTGTAGCAGCGCCTGCCGGGTTCCAAAAGAGGGCTTGGGTTCCTTCTGATAAAGCCGTATAAGCATTACCCATAGCCTGGGCTGTCGGTGCGCCGGTGCCAAGTTTTAAGAAGGCACTTGCGCTTGTGCCGGCATATTCACTTGATGCTTTGGCAGTTAAACCAAAGGACATTACTATAAAAAACATTAAGGTTATTTTTGCTATATTATTTTTCATAAAATTTATCCTTTTTATCCTATGGTATTAAAATCTTAATAACTCTTTGAGATTTCTTTGCATTACCTCTTGTTGGGTCAAGTTCCATAATTGCGTAATATAAACCGCGTGCTACTTTTTTGCCGTGGTTATTATCCTTTTCCCATTTACATCTCAAGGTAAAGTTTCTGCCGCCAACGGTGTTTACAGGTTGTGTGGCATCACCCATCATATAAGGTTGCAAACCGCCGGTAGCATTAATGTTATTTAAAGAGTCCGTAACACCTTGAGCGTTAACACACTCAAAATTACCATCTCTTACCAAATCTCCTGCGATATTAAATATCTTAATTGTAAGATATCCCGGGGCAGGCAGTTTAGTAATTTCAAACCAGCCCTCGTTGCCTTTTAACGGGTTAGGGAAGAAAGAGGTAACTTTCTTGCTCTTCCAGTCAACATCGGCATACCAGCTATCGCCACGGGCAACATTGATATGTTCAAGGGTGATATATTTTTCCCAGTCAGCAACTTTCGCACCGGCCTGGTCTAAATCTGTAACATTATTTACAGCACCTGTTACGGAATCCATATCATAAGCATTTAAAGCCGTTACATACCTATAAGGATAAATGCCGTCTGGCACTTCCTGACCTGCATAGTCCGTTCCGTCCCAAACTTCATCTAAGGAAACAAGATTCGGTCTGATACCGACAATAGCCTTAACTAAAACATCATTAATATCGGTCACATTGGCGCCGGTTATCGGATCAATTAAGCCAATAGCGTTGCCGGCAATAGTTGTTCTATCAGCTGTAGTGCCGGGCTTTAAGATTTGTATTGCAACCTTCATCGGCACGGAAATTTGATAAGCAAATTTGCCGTTAGGGTTATCTCTTGTAATATCTTCCACATATCTATCATAAACTTGGAAGTTATTTACGCTGATAACTTGGCTAAATATAGTTTCTTTTGGTTGTGTGCCGGCAGGTAAAGGATAAGGTAAACCTGTTAATTTGATTTCATAAGAACCATATTTAACATACTGGCCTCTTGAATCTTTACCATCCCAGAAGACTTTATAAATCTTTGTCGGGTCAAAATAGCCATCCACACCGCCATAAGCATAGGTGCTTAAAGTGCGGCAAACTGTGCCGGCAGGAGAGGTTCCCAAACACTGATCGGCAGCTGTGGAAATAACTTCAATATTTACTTGAGCTGCCCTGCTTGTTGACATACCAATTTCATAAGCCGGCAAGTAAATTGTTTCCGTTGAGTATTTCATCGCCGGTTGGCTTGGCGTTATTGTAATTTTGTTAAACGCAATAGAGCCTCTTGCAATAGTGATAAAGCCACTTGGTTTATCGCTTGCAGCAATTGGTGCAGAATGATCTACCGCGGCCAAAGCAACAGGATTAGCCGTTGTATAATCATAATACTTGGCTATATTTTGTGTTGTTTGCGTGCATATCCTGTAAGGGTAGTTGCCATCCGGTAAAGGTGCAACGGCAGAAGTACCCGGGACAGAATGGTCTAAGCCATCCCAAATTTCTGTTATTGTCATACCTTCGCCGGCTTTTGGCAAGATAAATTCTTTTAAAGGAACCGCAGGAGTGCCTGGGTTATCAGGATCGTCAATATCTTGACACCAATTTGCATCATCCGTAGGAATAGTAATATTTGTATCAAATATCTGAACAGTTACATCCATACTCTTAGATAAAGTATAACTTATTGATGCTTGTGAAGTTGCCTCATCTAAAATAGGTGTGGTATTAACATCAACAACTCTAAATAAATCTACGGGGAATTGAACGCTCATTGTTGCCTGTTTTTCGGGGTAAAGGCTGTCTTTTGCAACAAATTCCACCATATAAGTGCCCGGGGCAACTTGGTAACCTTCCTCATCAATACCATCCCAAGTAAACTTATTTTCTTTAGCGGCAACAGCAACTTCATTTGTTAGTAAATGTTTAACTACTAAAGGTGTTTCCCCTGCGTTAGCCGTTGTTTTGATTGTAGCATCTACAATAGAATCTCTTGAAACAGCATAATTGAATGTAAAAGGATCAAGGCCAAAGGCTGTTGGGCTAGAGCCAAGGCTTGTATAACCAACAGAGCCAACACTAATTTCCGGCAAACCTCTATTGATAGGTAAAATGCCATTATGGAACTTGCGTGTTCTTACCCCGCTCCACCATTTTCCGTTTACGCAAATAAAGTGGTTAGGAGCGCGTGTATAAGGAATTTCGGCCCACATTACATAGACATAATCGCCATCAGGCATAGGTGTGCCATAGTTATAGGTTTGGCCATTAAAATTACATCCATTTTCATTTCTGCAAATACCATCCCATTTTGTATTGACACTAACCCTGCCTTGTTTTTGTTCTACAATATTGGCAACCATTGTACCATCTGCTATATTAGTAGGATCCGTCAAATATATATAAGGATCTATTATACCTGGCATATCGGTATTTGAGTTAAAGTGAGTTCCAGGTGTAAACACCATAACATGAACATCTGCAGCTTCTGTTATAACATAATCAATCTTAGCGTAAGAAGTGGAAAGTTTGGCAAGACCCGTTTCCTTAATATCAGTTATTTTAAGAGGATCTAAGGAAAGTTGGCGCGTAACCGTGCGACTTAAATCTTCATTATCAACGCCGGACCATTCATCATGGGTGGTGGCGGTAATACCGACCAAATAGTTACCATAAGGAAGGAAATTCCCATCCAAATCTCGTCCGTCCCAAGAATCTACATTTACATTTGTGCCATCCGGGATACCTTCACCAAGACGTGGCTGTTTATTTACTAAATTAAAATCAATACGACCGGCAAAGCCGTCAGCATCTTTATGGTCTTCATTACATTGATAAAGAGCATAGTTATACGGAGGTACCGATCCTGTAATATCTTCCTTTAAGCCCTCACAACTACATTTTTCTCCCGGATCGCTGATTTGTATTGTTGTTAAAGCGTCTTTACTTAATTTATAGGTTATATCATAAGGTTGCACCGGCACTTTTGTTGTTGTGCCAACCATAGTGGAAGAACTTCTGACACTATGAACATTGGTAACATCAATTTGTATAGGTATTTGGTTTTCACCGGGGTAGGCCATGGTGTGGTCCACTTCAACATCACCGCCGGAAGATATTCCGTCGCCCGGCCATTTTGTTTTTACATTTGCTCTAAAGCCAAATTGCCCATTGCTTTTGCCAAATTCGCCGTCAATTTCATAACTGCCGTCCCATGCCGTGCAGAAAGGAATCTTTGTTGTTCCGGCTACACATTGTTCATAAGTGCGAAAATTCTTTACAGTATTAATACATCCTGATACCACTGAACCTGTAGTAGACTCTGTCCAGGTACATTCTCCTGTGCAAGAGTCTATACTAGTATTACTTCTACAAGAGTCATTCGTAGGTGTATTACACGAAAATTCTGTTTTCCATTCACAAACTTGTACTGAAGCGTGGTTATTTTTAGTATGGGTATAGCCACAATTGGCCATATCTAACTGTGAGCACTTCGGAACACATGCACCATTAATATATTCACAAGATTTGCCGGCTTGCCAACCAGTTGCTGTTCTTTCACAGTTGAGAGGATGCCCATCAAACTGACTACAAAAGTTTTGTGCATCCGAAGCATTGCGAAGAAAACAACCTGTGCTAGAAGTTCTAGTACATCCAGCAGGGCATGAAACAGCAGGATTAGATGCATTTATACAAGCACTTCTCACACAAGAACCTTCTCCATTAAATAAATCGCAACAGGAATGCATTCTCTCGTTGTTGGTTCCAGCACCTGTTGTATAAGTTCCTACGCCGTAACAAATATTATTATCAACCGGGGTTAAAGCGATGGTTCTTATCGGAGGTGTAGAATCTGCATTATAAGGATTGGAGTTTGGTTGATATTTAAAAATTTCAAATAAAACACTTTGAATAGGAAAATCGCTGCTGCCGACATCTTGAATAATACCTAATGAGTTGGTCGTGCTGGTATCACTGGTCTCAACTTTTCTTGAAGGGTTAACACAGGTAACTTCTGCGCAAAGTCTTAAACAATGGTTAGGATATAAATTTCTCAAATCAGGTGTGGAAGTTGTACTCACATCCGTATCAAAGGGTTGGTCATATTCTATTAAGGCGGAATTACGCCAAGGATCAAGATTGGTACCTAATTTCTGAAACTTATCAATATCATCTTGATCGTAAAGGAACGAAACACCATAGGGATTTTCAACATCTTCTGTGCACTGATAATTTGGTATCGCGTCATCATCAATCGGATAATTGGTGCTGACACTTGTCACCATTGCGGTTTGTGCATTGGCAACATTTGCCCCTAAAACGGCAAATAATGCCGCTACAAAAACACAAAATAAAACACCGCCTGCCTTTAAGCAGGAGTTAAAAATTTTATTATTTTTTATCATACTCTCCACCATTTAAAACATTAAAAACAAATCAAATAACACCGCTTGCGCGGGCCTATATATATTTATTATACAACCTTTTTAAACATACTACTACTACATTTTTTAATACTATTACTATTTTCTAAACTTTTTAGCACTTTGTCAACTATTTCTTGCTAATTTTTTTAATTGCTTTTTGGGCTTGTTTGTTATACTCTTCTGATTTAAGCAGAAGCTTATAATAAGAAAGGGCGTTTTGTGTGTCGCCTAAACTTTCATAAATTTTGGCAAAGTGCAAAATAATTTCGGGGTCTTTAGCATCGTTTTTTGGTAAAGATTTAAGCAAATTTAATGCTTCTTGATATTTGCCCGTTTTGTAAAAATACCACGCCAGTGAATCAATATTTGCGCTATCTTTTGGACTAAGTTCAATAGCTTTTTTGATATAACTTCCCCCTTTCTCAATTTGCTTTGTTTTATCTATCAAGTAATAACCAAGAAAGTTTAGAGCCTGGGCATTTTGGGGATTTTGGGCAATTATGTGTTCCAAAATTTGTTGCATTTTTTTGTAGTTTTTTAATTCGGCTAAAGTATAAGCGTAATTTATTAAAATTTCCTCGTTATTTGGTTGTTTTTTAAGTAAGTTTTCAAGCAAGCTAGCGGCTGCTTTATAATCTTTATTATCTTCCAACATCAAGGCATAATAAAAACCAATTTCAACGCTGCCCTCAAAATCTGTGTAGGCCTGTTGCATAGCAAGCAAAGCCTTATCTTGTGCGCCAACAAGTTTTAAAAGGTGAACTTGCTTTATTCTTAAAGCCGGGTTTGTTTTAAATTCCTCACTTTGTTTTAAGTAATTTTCCGCCTGTAAATAATTTTTTTGGCTTTGCTCCCACAAAGATAAAAACTCGCAAGCGCGTGCATTTTTGGGGTTTATTTGATAAGCACGCTGATAATATTTTTTTGCTTCTTCAGGTTTATTTTGCAAAGCATAATAACCGCCGATTTTAACTAAATCTTCTTCTGTTAAAAGGCCTTCAGAGTCCATTTGCGCGTAAACTTTAAGCATCTTATTTATATCTTTTTGTATCTCGTAAATTCTTGCTTTTGCCAGGTAAAATTCCCGCGTTTGCGGATATTTTTTAATAGCCTTATCTAAAGTTAAAATTGCTTTTTCTGGCTGGTTTTGATTTAAGTAAATTTGCGCAATTTCTAAATTAATAGGCATAGCTAAAAGGTTATTTTCCTGCTCAAGCTGCCTTAAAAATTTCACTGCTTCATCTTTATCAATAGTATTAAGCAAAGTTAAATATTGCAGTAAAACTTCCTGGCTTAGCTCGCCACTTTTAAGGGCTTTAGAATAATATTCTTGCGCTTCTTTTAAATTGCCTTTTTGCCAGGCCAGCTGCGCGTTTAAGGCAAGGGCTTGATAATCGTTTGGAGCCTCGTTTAAATATAAAGGAATATATTTTTGAGCGCAGGGTTTATCGTCAATTTGAAAACACAAAGCAGCCAAACTTTTAAGCAAAGTTATATCCTGCGGCGTTTGGCTATAAAGTTCTTCGTAAATTTTTATTGCTTCTTTTGGGTTTTCTTTTTCAAGATAAAGGGCCTGGGCAAATTTACCCAAAAAATCTTTTGTGTAAATATCTTTCTGTTTTATTTGCTCCGTTTGGGCAAGTAAATTTAAAGACAAAGTCAGATAAATAAAAAATAAAAAAAGTTTTTTCATAATGTTTTTTCCTATGCCGTAAAAAGCATTAGCTCGGCATCAATTTCCCCTTCATAAAATTTTTTGCGGATAGCAACTTTTTTAAAACCAAAATCTTGATATATTTTTTTTGCTTTCAAATTTTGCGTGCTAACTTCCAAAGTTATTTTTTTAACCCCGCGTTCAAGCAAATTTTTTAAGGCAAAAGCTAAAAGTTTTGTGCCAAAATGTTTATTTTGTTTTTGAGGTAAAATAGCAAAATTTGTTAACTCTGCTTCCTCTTGATAAACGCGAAAACAAACAAAACCAAAAGGTTCTTTTTCCTCTTTTCCTTGGCACAAAAAAATTTGCGCGCAAGTTAAATTTAGCTCTTCTTCAAATTGTTTTGCCGTCCAAAGGGCCGCCCCTGCTTCTTTAGCAATATTTGCTAAAGTTTGTGCGTAAATTTTATCTTTTTGGCCGGCAAGCAAAAACATTATTTTAAACCTTTTTGTAAAGCAGTAAGTTCAAACCTGGCCGGTTTTAAATAAAGCGGCGTAAAAACTTCTTCCAGTTTTTGCTTGCCGCAATATTTTGGCGCAAGTTTTGCCATTATTTCAAAGGAAATTTTATTTAGTTTGCTTGGCGCAAAAGTTGCTTTTTTACAGACAAAAACTTCTTTTAAATTTTTATTTTCCGCACCAAATCCGCAAATAAATAAAGACGTTTTTTGTTTTTTAAGCAAAGCAGAAATTTCTTCTTCAGTCGTCCAAATTTCCTGATCCTTAAAACTTAAAAAATATTCCTTTCTAAAGGCAGGCAAAATAACCATAATATCGCCGTATTCTTTTTTATATTCTTTGGAGTTTTGCACCTGGTATTTTAAAATATCAAAAACACTTAAACTGGCAACTTTTGTCCCCGCAAATTCTTTTAACATTGAAGCAAGCGTAATGCCAATTCTAATACCGGTAAAACGCCCCGGCCCTTTAACAAAAAGGCAAGTGTCAATATCCTTTAACTCCGCTTTAAATTTTTTAAGCAAATTTTTTAGTAAAGGGAATAAATAATTTTCCTGTTTAATACCGGCCCTGCTTGCGCGGTAAAGTTTTTTGCCGTCGGTAATTGCACAACTTAAAGGCACAGAAGAACTATCTAAAAGTAAAGTTAAATTTTTCATAATCAGTTTCACCTTTTTATTTTCTTTGCAAGTTTTTCAAGCATTTTTTGATAAGCTAAAGTGTTTGCTTTTAAAATAATTTTGCGCTTATCTTCTTTTTGCAAAACAATTTCAATTTCCAAGCGGTTTTTGGGAAAGAAATCTGCCGCCGCAGCAGGCCACTCAGCTAAGATTAAAGAAGTTTCCTCTTCAAGCATTTCTTCAAAACCGAGGTTAAACATTTCCCCCTCTTCAAGCCTAAACAAATCAATATGGTAAAGATCGGCCTTGGTGCCAAAATATTTTTTCATTAAACTAAAAGAGGCACTGGTAATTTTATCTTTCACGCCGAAAAACTTTGCAATTTCCTTAACCATTATTGTTTTGCCTGCCCCAATAGGTCCGCTAAAAAAAACGATATCGCCTTTATTTAAACAAGAGGCAATTTTTTTTGCAAAAGTTTGTGTTTCTTTTAAATTTGAAGAGTTAAAAATTAATTGTTTCATATTTTTTTACAAAACATTTTTTAAAGAAATTTCCGGCAAAGGACAATCTTTTAAATCTAAATTTACGGCGGGCGCGCTATCATCTTTTTTTGCTTTGCCGTCAACTAAAAAATAATATTTATATTCCCCTTTAGGCAAAAATAAAGTTTTGCTAAAAAAGCCTTCAGAAGTTTTTTCAAGAACAAGTGGGTTCTTGTGCCACGCCGTAAAATCAGCACACAAAAGAACTTCGCTTGCTTCCTCAGCGGAAAAATTAAAATTAACTTTTTTAAAAGGAATTTCCTGTTTAGGTTTACTTTCAAGCAATTTTTGCGTTTCGCTTTTGGCAAGAAAAGGTGGGTTTACCTTTGAAGTAAAATCAAAAAAATCAGCGCAGGCATTAAGCCCGGCAAAAATAAAAATTACAAGCGCGCCTGTATAAAAGAAAAGCGAAAAAAAGTTTATACCTTTACATTTCATCAATAAACTCCCTTATTCTTAATTTTGCGCCTAACTCTTGGGCTAGTTTTTTAGTTTTTTCAACATCAATATTTTGTTTATCAACGATAGAAACTATCGTATTCATCTTTGGCGCGCAAGCGCGCACAAAAGCAAGCATAGCCTGGTAGCCTTGCGCGGCATATTCTGCTTTTGGGCGCACAATTTTTTGCCACTCTTGCGCATCTGGCGAATTTAAACTGATAGAAATTTCATCAATATTTTTGGCAAGTTCGCCTGAAATATCGCGCCCGTTAACAAGGCTGCCAAGCCCAATAGTATTTAGGCGGAGTTTAACTTGCGGATAAAGTTGTTTAATTTTTTCGGCTGTTTCAAGCAAAGTTTTAAGGCGCATAGTAGGCTCGCCGTATCCGCAAAAGACAATTTCCTTTACAGGTTCTTGCGCCATTTCCTTTTGTAAAACAGAAATAACTTCCTCAGAAGTTGGCTCCTGTCCGCAAAGGTTTAAATCGTATTTATCAAAACGCATAGCAAATTTCGTTTTAATACAAAACACGCAGGAGTTAGGACACCTGTTAGTAAGATTAATATAAAGCGCGTCTTTAAAACGATACACTATCTGCTTCATATATTTATTATAGCATTTAGAGTCTATAGCGCGCGCAGGTTTTATAGTTTTTAATAATTTGATATAATTTAAGTATAGTTCGTTTTTAATTAGGAGAGGTGGCCGAGCGGTTTAAGGCGTTAGTCTTGAAAACTAATATACGGGAAACTGTATCGAGGGTTCGAATCCCTCCCTCTCCGTAAAATTTAAACCCCGCTTTTGCTGGGTTTTTAATTTACATCAACTGGAATAACTATAAAAATAAGCTATAATTAACCTATGGCAAAGCAAAATAATAAAGAAAAGAATAATATGGAAATTATTCTAGAAGAATTAGGCCCCAGATTTAAAGATTATAAAAATTATGCTTATCAACCTTCTGATGAAATAGCTATTTTAAAAGCTGTCCTATTAGCAAAACATAAACGTTTGACAGAGTCAAACAGATTTAGACAAAACTATAATTTTACCCTTATGCAAAATTCAAAAGAATCTGTTGAAAATATCTTAGAGCGCGCCATAACACTAACTAACAATAATCAAATGAAAGATTCTTTTTATAACCAATATCCCTTTGACAGAGGCCAGCATATAGACTTACTACACAAAACTAAACAAGGTTTTGAAGCAATAGAATTAAAACAATGGGCTAATGATAAAGATTCCCCCCTTTATGCCTTAATAGAAATTTTAAAATATTATTTTTTACTAATTAAAAAAGAACATCTTGAGTTTAAAAAAGAAAATCAATATCTTAAACAAGAACAGATTAAAGAATTAACCATTCTTGCCCCTTTAGAATATTACAAAAATTTTGATTTTTTAAATACTTTTAATGAATTAAAAAAATTGTCTGATAAACTTGCTGCTTATCTTAGTAAAGAAAGGAATATCCCTATTAAAATTTTCTTTAAATATTTTAATTTAGAGCCAAATATTTTTGAAAATATAAAAAAATCTTTAGTAGATAAAGAGGGTAATTCCTTAAAAAACAAAGAAAAAATTATAACCGATTGGACTTTTAAAGAAAATCAAGAAAAATTAAAACA
>JAFQAA010000039.1 GCA_017417005.1 Elusimicrobiaceae bacterium
TTATTGCTTTGCTGATAGGGGTTTTGGTTTTTGGCGTTACCCAAAGGGGTTCGCACTCTTGGTTTAGATTTGGTATTTTTTCTTTTCAGCCTTCTGAAATTTGCCGTATAGCGACAATTCTTATCAGTGCTGCTTTTTTGGAAAGAAACAAGCAAACTATTAAAGAGTTTAAAACATTATTTTGGCTTGGTATTATTTTGCTGCCGATTTTTGCCTTAATAATGCTACAGCCGGATTTTTCTTCAATAGTTGTAAGTGCGCCTGCTTTAGTTGTTTTGCTTTTTGCTGCTGGGGTTAATCTTTATTATTTTGGCTTAATTTTGGCTTTTGGTGTTGCAGCGGGCTTTTTTCCGATAGCGTGGACCTATTTAGGCTTAAATCCGGATATTGCCCAAAATAGTTTTTTAGCCCAAATGATTTTAAATTTAAGAGATAATTTATGGTATATTTTAGGTTTTAGTGTATTAGTATTTTTTATTTGTTGGTTATTTAAACAACTTTTTAGGCAATTTCGTATAGAACTACCTTCTTTACTAGTTTTTATTGTAGCAGGGGCAATTTTAGCAGGGTTTTTTAGCGGTTTATTTGTGGAAAAAAAGATGAAGCCCTATCAACGCAAAAGAGTGGAAGCTTTTTTAGCCCCTAAGTCTGATCCTAAAGGGGCAAGTTATAATATTTTACAAGCTCAAATTGCTATGGGGTCAGGTGGAGTTTTTGGCAAAGGTCTTTTTTCCGGCACGCAATCGCGCCTAGGCTTTGTGCCGGAACGCCATACAGATTTTATCTTGGCTGTTTTGGGCGAAGAAACCGGCCTTGTCGGCACTTTAGGGGTTTTATTTTTGTATTTGCTTTTACTTTGGCGCACTACGATAACAGCCACTTTATCAAGTGATTTATATGGCTATTTTGTATGTATGGGTATTTTTGGTATATTTTTTACTTATTTAATAATAAATTTTGGTATGCTTATAGGCCTTGTGCCTGTTGCGGGGATACCTTTGCCTTTTATTTCCTATGGCGGATCTAACTTGGTTGCAAGCATGTGGGCCTTTGGCATAGTGGAAAGTGTTTACCGCAGGCGTTTAACTATGGTCTAAAAATGTTATGATAAATAATAGAGAGATTTTTAAGTATAGGATAAAACTTATAAAAAAAGCAGGCGCTTTGCCTACCCATGAGTTAAGAGTCAAATTACAGGAAATTTTACTTGATTCTAAACTGCCTTTTGAGTGGACAAAAAGCGGCCCGCATTTGGTGCTTGGCCCGATTGAAAAACAAGTAAATATTCAAAATGATTGTCAGTATGTTGATATTTATTTTAAAAGGGATATAAGCCCGCGTTTGATAGAACAAGAGTTAAAATCCAGCTTAGATTCTTTAGGTTATGAAATTTCTCAAGTAGAGCAAGTCCCTCATAATCTATGTTCTGTTGAATCTTTAGCAAAGTATGTTTGTTATGGGGCAAGTCCCGTTATTTTAAAAGGGGATTTGTCGCAAGAACTCTTGGTTCAAATAAATGATAAGGTTGTAAACCTTAGGCCTTTTATTAAAACAATAAAAGCGTTTAAGGATAAAGAAATTGAAATAATAGTTGAACTTAGTGCTTTAAGAAGTTTTGGCATAGAGCAGATGTTATTGAAGTTGCCTTGCCTAGAAGTACAAAGCACAAGTTTACTGCTTGAACGCAAAGCTCTTTTATGGGAAGATTCCCAAGGCTCGCTCAGGCAAATTTAAGGGAGAAAAAAATGAAGAAAATTTCAGATAATCCTCAAGTTGAAGTTTTAGTTAATACTTCTTTTGAAGAAACAAGAATTGCTATTTTAGAAGACGGCGTTCTTAGCGAACTTATGTGGGAAAGGCGCGGTGCTTTAAATATTGTTGGCAATATTTATAAAGCCGTAGTGGAAAATGTCTTACCGGGCATTTCCAGTGCATTTTTAAATATCGGTTATGAAAAAAACGCCTACCTTTATATTTCTGATGTTATTGAAGGGGATAAAAAACCCATAGATAAACTTCTCTATAAAGGGCAGGAAATTATGGTGCAAGTGGTAAAAGATGCTATCGGCACAAAAGGTATGAAAGTAACAATGGATGTAACTTTGCCCGGCCGTTATTTAGTATTAACTCCTAACCAACATTTTGTAGGTGTTTCTAAAAATCTTGATAGCCAAAAACGCCAGGAGTTAAACGAACTTGTAAGCCAACTTGCCCAAAAGCATTTAGACGGCATGGGTTGCATAGTCCGCACTGAAGCTGAAGAAGCCACCCCCGATGAACTTGAAAAAGAAATTAAATATCTTTACCGCCAATGGAAAAGCATTATAACAAAGTTTGAAAAAGTTCCTTCTCCTTCCATTTTACACGAAGATATGGATGGTGTTTTACAGGTTTCAAGGGATATTCTTTCAGAAGAAGTTAAGCTTTATATGCTTGATAATGAAAAAGATTATAATAAGGTGTTAGAGTTTGTTAATAAAATTTCACCGGAACTTAAAGATAGAATTAAACTTTATAAAGGCAAAACACCCATTTTTGAAGCTTTTAATATTGAACCTGAAATTGAAAAGTTGCGCCGTATTAAACTGCCTCTTGAAAACGGCGGAAGTATTATTATTCAGGAAGCGGAATCTTTGTGCGCTATAGATGTCAATACGGGTAAATTTACTGGCTCAAAATCTCAGGAAGAAATCGTTACTCAAACCAATATTGAAGCAGCCTACGCTATTGCGCACCAACTTAGGCTTCGCAATATCGGTGGTATTATTGTTATTGATTTTATTGATATGAAAAAGGCTTCTAACCGCCATAAAGTTGTTGATGCTTTAAATGATGCCGTTAAACGCGATAGGGCCAAAATTCGTATTTTACCTATTACCCGCCTTGGCCTTGTTGAAATGACAAGAGAACGCAAAAAAGAAAGCACCGGCAGTCTTATTACCGAAGAATGTCCCCAATGTCATGGCAGCGGTCGTGTTTTATCAGCCGAAAGTATGCGTATTAAAATACAACGCGAAATTTATGACCTTACCCAAGGCCGTCCGGGTGGTAATTTAAAAGTATGTCTGCATCCTTTGCTTGCAGATCATTTACGCTCAAAAATATCTTCTATGGAACAAAATGTCCATAGAAGTGTAAAGATACAGGCGGATGCTCAACTTTCTTGGGAAGATTATAAAATTGTTCTTGAGTAGAAAGAAAATATATCCAAAAAAAATCCCTCCGTTTAGGAGGGATTTTTTATGCTAAATTGCTATTTTATATATTTTGTAAGTAAATCTTGCATCTTAGCCATATTTTGCTGTTGGGCGATATCAAGGGCGTTTCTGCCAAGAGCATCTTTAACAAGAGGGTTGGCTTTTCTGCGCAAAAGGTATTTTGCAATTTCTTCGTTTTTTTGCAAAAGAGCCAAGTTTAAAGGGGGCATAATTAAAGTAGCAGGACATTGGCAAATTTCGTATTGATTTTCTTGGCAATAGCATTCTTTTGTGCCTAACACAACCTCGCCTTGTTCATTAGCTAGAGATTCTTTTCTTAACACTTTTCTAACTTGGTCTAAATCACCTTTGCCAATAGCATAATGTAAAGGGTATTTATCAGGGTCTGAATAGGGGTAATTAGAGTTTGTGTTTATTATGGACGAAAGTTCCGGTAAAGGTTTTTCTATCGTGCTTTGGTCCACCTCTATTTCTTGAACTGGGGCAGGCTTGGGAGCCGGTTTAGGTTTCTTAACAACAGGCTTGGGCGTTTCTACTTGAACGGGTTTTTCTGGTTCAACGGAAACGGGTCTTGAATAATAAAAAAACAAAAGGCCCAAAAGGGCTAAAAAGAATAATATTTTTCCCATATCAATATTTTACAAAAAAATAGTGTTTTTATTTTATGTTTTTTATAGAATATAAATATGGCAGATATTGATACAGAAACACTAATAAGCGATATAAAACTTTTTATAGAAAAACTTAAAAGCGATTTGCCTGAAGTTTTTTCTAAGGAAAAAGAAGAAGTCTCTTCTCAAGAAGAACAAGCTTTGCAGACGCAAAGCGGTAAAGTTCTTTATGAAGGCAAACTTTTGCCTTGCAGAGTTGTGCTTGATACCCAGGCAAAAGAACCTTCTTTTTTACTTCAAGAGGAAACTTTAACTATAATAATAAATAACCCCGAGCAAGATTTGCCTACCCTTGTTGAAGAGTGGTCCCGTGCCCAAGCCCAGCAAATTTTACCTCAAAAAGTTGCTGTCTGGGCGCAAAAAATGGGTGTTGAGTATAATAATATTGTTATAAAGGATCAGAAAACTTTATGGGGCAGTTGTTCGCAAAAAAAGAATCTTAATTTTTCTTATCGTCTTATAAAAATGCCTTTAAGTATTATAGATTACTTAATTGTTCACGAACTTGCCCACTTAATACACTTTGACCATAGCCCTGAGTTTTGGGCTTGTGTAGGCGGGTATGTTCCGGGTTATAAAGAAGCGCGCAAGTGGCTAAATACAAACCGCTATGCTGTTATGGCTCCTTGCGATATAAAATATATACCAAATGAAAATGCTTAAAAAAATCTTTTTTATTTTTATTATTTTAAATTTTTTTAGCGCAGGCTATGCCCAAATTAAAACCCCTCTTGAAATTGCCGGTAAAAAAGGGGGTAAGGTAAAAGTTATTTTACGCCAGGAAGAGCCTTTTATTGCAGCCCGTTCTTTTGGGCGTTCTTTGGGTATGCAAAGCACTTATTTTGCCGCTTCTGGCAGATTAGAACTTATGGATGGTTCCAAGAAAGCTTTACTTATAAATAGCCAGCCATATGTTTTTATTAACAAACAAAAAAAGACTTTGTCGCAAGCGCCGTTTTTACAAGAGGGTATTTTTTATGCCCCATTAAGTTTTTTTAATGATTTTTCTTCTTATGATACGGCTTATCAGAATAATAAAATAGTTGTTCAAAGGCGTTATAATTTATCTTTAAGTCAGCAAATAAATAATCAAGATTTTTCCAAATTAATTTTTAATACTAAAGGGGAATTGCCTTTTAAAATAATCAAAACAACTAAAGGCAAGGTTGAACTTTTTTTGCCAGGCGCAATAGTAAAACAAGATGAAGTTTTATCCCCCAAAAATAATTTTTTCTATAGAATAAGAATAAATCAAAAAGCAAAAGGCGTGCAAATAATGGCGCTGTTAAAGAAAAATGCTAAAAATTGGGATTTTTATTATAACGGCAAAGATTTTATTTTTGAAATTTCTTCTAAACCCTTAAAGCGTAATTTTGTGGAAAAAACAGAAGATACTTCTTTAGTGCTTGATCGTCCTTCAGTTTTGCAAGAAGATAAACAAACAAATCAGCCTATTTCCAAACAAACAAGTAAACAAGAAGATAATCAAGCCGGTAAAGAAGTTATAGAATTGGGGGAAGATTTTTTTGCTGCTTCAACTACTAAAGTGCCTGCTACTTCTGCAGTTTCCGTTTCCCCGGCACTCAGCTCAAAATCTGTGCCTGGGTCGGCTGTGGCTGCAGTCAAAACAAATAAAGGCAAATTAAAAATTCTTATTGATCCCGGGCATGGCGGCAAAGATCCCGGGGCGGCGCGCAAGGGCAGTTTAAGAGAGAAAGAGCTAAATTTAAAAGTTGCTAAACAGGTTTATGAGTTTTTAAAAAAAGAAAAAAATGTAGAAGTAAAAATGACTAGAAATGATGACACTTTTATTTCTCTTGGTGAAAGGGCTAGAATGTCGGTAAAACAAGATTCCGATATCTTTGTTTCCATTCATACTAATGCTGCCAAGCGTGCCTCGGCAAGCGGGTTTGAAGTTTACTTCCGCTCTGATAAAGCTTCCGATGCGGAAGCGGCCCAAACAGCAGCTCTTGAAAACGAAGCTTTGCAATATGAAGGCAAAACTTCTTCTGGGCTTAGTTTTGCAGATTTATTATTGCAGTCGCTTGCTACTAACGAAAATATAAATCAAAGTTCAAAACTTGCCGCGCATATCCGTATGCTTGCTTTTAAAGAATCGGGCAAAATAGGTATAAAAGTTTTTAATAACAGCGCTATAAAGCAGGCTAATTTTTATGTTTTAAGGGGTGTAAAATGCCCCGCAGTTTTGGTGGAAATGGGTTATATCAGCAATGCTTCTGACAGGAAGCGTCTAAATAACAAAAACACTCAAACTTTGCTAGCAAAAACTATTGCCCAAGGCATTTTAACTTATGCCAAGGAAGAAGGCTGGAAGTAATTTTATATAATGATTTTATGGAACAAAATTTACAAAAAACACCTCTTTATGAAGCTTGCCTAAAAGCAGGCGGGAAAATGGTTGATTTTCACGGCTGGCTTTTGCCGGTCCAATTTGAAAGTATCATTGCAGAACATAAAGCAGTTCGCACAAATGCCGGTATGTTTGATGTTTCGCATATGGGGCAAATAATCTTTAAAGGTCCTGATGCCTATAAATTTTTACAATACGCCTCAACAAATAATTTTAAGGCAGAAATAGGGCGTGGTGCTTATAGCCATATAGTAAATGAAAACGGCGGTATTATTGATGATATTATTGCTTTTTGTATTAACGAGCAGGAGTTTTTTGTAGTAGTCAATTCCGCCACTTGTAAAAAAGACTATGCTTGGTTTAAAGAAAAATCTAAAAACTTTCAGGTTGAAGTCTTAAATGTGTCTGACAAGTATAGTATGCTTGCTTTACAAGGGCCGAAAGTTTTAGCTATTCTTGAAGAACTGGATAAAGATATAAAAAATTTAAAAAGATTTTATATTAAAAAAGCAACGATATTTGCTAGGGAAGTCCTTATTACACGCACCGGTTATACCGGCGAAGACGGCGTTGAAATTATGGGCTCTGCCGATACTATAAATAAACTTTTTGCTTGGGGTTTAACCCATAATATAAAACCCTGTGGGCTAGGGGCGCGCGATCTTTTGCGTCTTGAATCAGGATACCTTTTAAGCGGTAGCGATATGGATGAAACAAAAACCCCTTACGAAGCCTCTTGCGGCTGGGTAGTTAAATTAAGTAAAGAAGATTTTATTGGTAAAAATGCTTTAGCAAAACAAAAAGAAGAAGGTATTAAAAAATGTTGGAGCGGCTTTATTTTGACTGAACCGGGTGTTGCCCGGGAAGGTTGCAAAATTTATCAGGGGGAAAAAGAAATAGGTTATTTAACAAGTGCTACTTTTTCACCCGTATATAAAGCAATTTGTGCAGGTTATGCGCCTAGCACTCTTGAGGAAGGAGAGGAAGTTCAAATTGAAGTGCGCGGACGCAAAATAAAAGCAAAAAAAATAAAAATGCCTTTTTACCAAGATAAAATATAAGGAGAAAACAAAATGTATAATCAAGAAAAATGTAAATTTAGCAAAACTCACGAATGGGCCTTTATTGAAGGCGACACAGCTGTTTGCGGTATCAGCGACCACGCCCAACACGAAATCAGCGATATCGTTTTTGTGGAACTTCCCAAAATCGGTGCAAAAGTCCAGGCCGGCAAAGCTTGCGCGGTAATTGAATCTGTTAAATCAGCAGCAGATTTTTATGCCCCGCTTTCAGGTGAAGTTACCCAAGTTAACGAAAATTTAAATTCTAACCCTGCCCTTATCAATCAAGCACCACACGGCGAAGGTTGGATTTTTAAAATTAAAATTTCAAACGCAAAAGAAGAAGAAAAACTCCTTTCCTTTGACGCTTACAAAGCAACATTATAATTTTTTGGGGAATTAAAAATGTTTAACGGCAATAGCAAAGAAACAGCATCTGAAATGTTGCGTGAAATAGGTTTAAAAAGTGTTGAAGAACTTTTTAAAGATGTTCCAAGCACGCTTAGGACGGCAAAATTTAATTTGCCTAAAGCCTTAGATGAACAAGACTTAATAAAACATATAAAGAGTTTAGCCTCCAAAAACAAAACTCTTTTAAATTTTGCCGGTGCCGGAATTTACGAACATTTTATTCCTGCTGCCGTTAATGCCCTCTCTTCCAGGGGGGAGTTTTTAACCGCTTACACTCCATATCAAGCCCAGGCAAGCCAGGGCACACTTCAGGCAATTTATGAATATCAAAGCAGTATTTGCGCTTTGTTTGATATGGAAGTTTCAAATGCTTCTCATTATGATGGCGCAACGGCTCTAGCTGAAGCTGTTTATGCAGCTTGCCAAATAAAAGGGTTAAACGAAGTTTTAATTTCCGTCGGTCTAAACCCGCAATATAAACAAGTTTTAAAAACTTATTTTAAAGGTACACGCGAAATTAAATTTACAGAAGTTTCCCTAGATAACGGCACGCTTGATTTAGAAGATTTAAAAACAAAACTTCAAACACCGCGCTCTGCTTTTGTTTTGGCTACACCTAACTTTTTTGGCTGCCTTGAGGAAGTCTTGGAAATTTCCGCAATAGTTCACAACGCAAATGCCTTGCTAATTTCTCTTGTTAATCCTATAAGCCTTGGTATTTTAGAAACGCCTGGTTCTTATGATAGTGATTTTGCCGTAGCTGAAGGCCAGTGTCTTGGCAACACTATGAGCTTTGGTGGCCCAGGCCTTGGTATTTTTACTTGTAAAAAACAATATGTGCGCTATATGCCAGGTCGTTTGTGCGGTATTACAAAAGATGATAAGGGTAATAGATGTTTTGTTTTAACCTTGCAAGCGCGCGAGCAGCACATCAGGCGCGAGCGTGCTGCTTCAAATATTTGTTCTAACGAGGCTCTTTGCGCTTTAAATGCCCTTATTTATTTAAGTTTGCTTGGCCCTAAGGGGTTAAAAGAAGTTGCTTCTTTAAATTTAGAAAAAGCGCATAATTTAGCAAAGCAAATTTGTGAAATAGAAGGTTTTAGTTTAACATATCAAAAACCTTTCTTTAATGAATTTGTTATAAATTGTCCTATCCCGGCAAAACAAATTGTAAAGAAACTTGCTAAAAAAGATATTTTAGCCGGTTATGATTTAGGACAAGTTGATACAAGTTTAAAAAATAATTTGCTTATTTGCGCAACGGAAACAAAAACCGAACAAGACCTTGCGAATTTTGTTTCTTGTTTAAGGGAGATTTAACTTATGGAAAAACTTATTATAGAAAAATCTAATGGCGCAAGAGCAGTTGTTTTTAACGGAGCAAAAGACCCCGCTTCTTTTTTAGATAAAAAATATTTACGCAAAAGGGAGCCGCGTTTACCTCAACTGAGCGAACTTGATATTGTTAGACATTTTACCAATTTATCAAGGTTAAACTTTTGTTTAGATACACATTTTTACCCGCTTGGTTCTTGCACAATGAAGTATAACCCAAAAGCCTATGATGCAATGTGCTCCCTTGAAAGTTTTACTTCTCTTCACCCCTTAACTCCTGTGGAAAATGCGCAAGGCACTTTAGAAATTATTTATAAATTTGAAGAACTTTTAAAAGAAATAACTGGGCTTTCCGCGTGGACCTTGCAACCTGCTGCTGGCGCTCACGGCGAATTTACAGGTGCGCTTATTGCAAAAGCCTATCACGCAAAAGATAAAAACAGAACAGAAATTATTGTGCCGGATACGGCGCACGGCACTAATCCTGCCACAGCAGCGATGTGCGGTTTTAAAGTTGTAAATATCAAGTCGAATGCTCGTGGTAGAGTTGACTTAGAAGAACTTAAAAAAGTTTTAAGTCCTAAAACGGCTATGGTAATGTTAACCTTACCAAATACGGCTGGCCTTTTTGAATATGATATTTTAGAAATTTCAAAACTTGTTCATGCAAGTGGCGCGCTTCTTTATATGGATGGCGCAAACTTAAATGCCTTAATCGGTCTAGTAAAGCCTGCTGCTATGGGTGTTGATATTATGCATATCAACTTGCATAAAACTTTTGCTGCTCCCCATGGCGGTGGCGGCCCGGGAGCAGGTGGCGTTGGTGTAAGAGAAGAGTTAAAAGATCTTTTGCCCCTTGGCAGAGTTTTATTTGATGGCAAAAAATACTTGCTTGAAATAAAAAATAAAAAAAGTATCGGTCAAGTTAAAAGTTTCTATGGTAATATTGCAATTATTATCCGCGCTTATGCTTATTTAAGGCAGTTTGACGGCAAAACGCTTGGCGAAATTGCAAAAAATGCCGTTTTAAATGCCAATTATATAAGAGTTAAACTTAAAAATTATTTTCCTGCTTTTTTTGACGAGGTTTGTATGCATGAGTGCGTTTTTACAACTCCTAAAGATTTGCCAAATTTAAAAGCGCTTTATGTTGCAAAACGCTTGCTTGATTTAGGCTTTCACGCACCTACAATTTATTTTCCGTTAATTGTTCCGCAAGCTCTTATGGTAGAGCCTACTGAAACGGAAAGCAAACAAACCTTGGATGCTTTTACTCGCGCAATGAAACAAATTTTTGAAGAAGCAAAAAAAGATATTTCTATCTTGGAACACGCACCCCATAAAACAGAAATTGGGGTTATAGACGAGGTTTTGGCCGCACGCGAGCCAAATTTAAAATGGTAATTTTACAAACACCGCCACTAGATGTTTTTAGCCAAATGGCAATAGATGAACTTATTGCCTGTGATAAAACTTTGGAAGATAAAAACTTCCTAAGGTTTTTTAATTGGAAGCAAGAAAAAGCCATAACTTTTGGTTATGCCCAAAGAAGCAAATCTTTAAAAGAACAACTTGAAGCAGGTTGGCAAATAACCAGACGCCCAAGCGGTGGCGGAATAGTATATCACGACGGAGATTTAACTTTTTCCATCGTTTTTACAAGTCAAGATAGGGTGGAGGAAATTTATAAAAATTTACATACCGCCATAGCCAGCGAACTTAGAAAATACATAAAACAAGTTCAAAATTACGACCAAAAAAATATTTTTAAACCGGTGGAAAACGGACACAGCAAAAGTTGTTTTGCTAGCCCCGTTTTAGATGACTTAATGGTTGAGGGACAAAAGATTTTAGGCGGTGCTATCAGGCGTTTTGGCAGCAGAATTTTATATCAAGGCACTTTGCAAATAGCCGGTGCGCGAAATAAAGAAGAATATAAAATTGCCATAAAAACAGCTTTAGAAAAATATTTTAAGGAAAGTTCTTCTGTCGAAGAAGTTTCCCATAGTTTTTTGGAAAAAGTTTATAATCAGGCGTTTCAAGTATATAAAAGTTCTGCCTGGATAAATAAATATTAGGGGAAAAAATGACAAAGTTTACAAAATTTTTAATAGGTATCTTACTTGCCCCGACGGCCGTATTTACGGCGGCGGCGTTCTTTCAAGGTTTTTATGCTATTGTAAAATCTTATAATATAACGGCTTGGTTTGTTGTGGGGCTTTTAATTTATGCTTTGGTTCATAAATTTATTTATAATTTTTCACGCCCTTATGTTTTTGCCCACGAAATTACCCACGCGTTTAGCGCGATGTGTTGTGGCTATAAAGCCCAAAATTTGAAAGTGGGCGAGGAAAGCGGGCAGGTTAAAGTAAGCGGAACAAATATTTTTATTTTTCTTGCTCCGTATTGTTTGCCTTTATATGCTGTTTTAATTTTGCTTATTTACTTTTTTTGGCAACTTTTTAGTCCTGATACAGCATTTAAGTATAAAGATATTTTTCTTTTCCTTTTTGGCTTTTTTATAATGTTTCATATTTGGCATACTGCTAAAACCTTGCAGGAAACCCAGCAGAGCGATCTTTTGCAGGCGGGGGGCAATGTTTTTTCAATTTCAATAATTGTCTTATCAAATGTCTTAATTATTTTCGGGCTTTTGGAATTATGCTTCCCGGGGGTATTGCCTTTATTTAGTTTGTTTAAACAAATAATTGCAAACACGCTTTTGTTCTGGCGTACTCTGTTTGGTTGGCTTTATAATTTAGTAAATGGGACCAGGGTTAAATGACAAAAAAAATTTTAAAGAACTTTTTTAGAGCAGCCAAGTTTACTATAAAAAATGTTATTCGTTCTTTATTTTTTATTTGTTTAATTGCTATTGTTCTAGCTTGCATAAGTTGGTTTTTACTGATTAGGTATTTTAATGCCCATAATTTAGGGCAAATAATTGTAAACGGCGTGCAGGAAAACTTTGGCCGTCCGGTTGTTATAAGGGAAATTAAACTTGCTTCTTTAAACAGGGTGCAAATAAAGGGCCTTAAAATAATTGATGATAAACAAGAAGAGTATAGCGAGTTCCTTTCCGTTGATGATTTAACTATCCGTTATGATTTAATACCTCTTTTAAGCAGCAAAGTTATAATACAAGAAATTATTTTAAACAGCCCTTTAATTCATATTATTAAAGATGAAGAGGGAGTATATAATATCCAATCTTTATCTTTGGCTTCCCAGCAAAGCCAAGATGGGCAAAGATTTAATGTTAAATCCCTTTCCGGAGATAATATAGAGGTTATCATAGAAGATTGGATAATAAAAAACGGCACTTTTGCTTATAAAGATTTAAAGACAAAAACGGCCCATTCTTTAAGTGGGTTTAATGCCCATTTTTTAAATTTAAAATTTAATGATTTAACCGATTTCACTTCTGACTTTATTGTTAGAAACAGGATAGAAGATAAAATTGTTGAAACAGGCCTTTCTCTTAAAGGCAAAATAAATTTGGCTAATTTTAACACCCAGGAAATGAGTTTTAATGATACCCAGGGCAAAATAGATCTATTTAAAAAACCTCTTAATTTTAAGTTTAATCTTAAAGATTTTACCGCACCTAAAATTGAGGCTTCCTTTGATATCCCTTCTTTTGGTTATGAAGATATTTCTTTACTTTATGATAAACCTTTTAAAATGCAATATCCTGCTTTTAAGGCTGAAGCAAAACTCTCTTTAGAAGATAATTTTACCAAACTTAATATCGGCAGTTTGCAAATTAAAAATAATAATCTTAGCTTGCAAGCACAGGGCAATTTTGATTTTAGTTCCGCCAGTGGTAAAATAAATTATAAAACTAAGGAATTTGAAATTTCAAAATTAACCTTTTTGACTTTTTTAAAACCCTATAAACTTTCCGGCAATTTGCTTGTGCAAGGGCAGATACTTTATAATCAAGGCAAAATAAAATGGCCTTCTTTAAAGGCAGATTTTAGCAAAGTAAATGCTTTTATAAGCAATTTTGATATTAATCAAGCGCAAGGCTTTTTTGAAGCGCGCGATAATTTTGATTATATGACGGCTAAAGTGCAAGATGGCATTTTTAAAGTAGGGCGCCAAGTTATCTCTCAAATAAAAGGCACAACTACTTTAGAATATTCCAAGCAAAATTTTTACGCTCAAGTTTATGATACTATGCTTAATGATAAGCTGGTTAAAATGAGTGTGGCAATTTCTAATGTAGCTAACCCTCAAAAAAGACGCATAAAAACCCTAATCCATACAAGTATTTTTGAACCTATTGAAATTTTTGAGTTAACGGAAGATTTTGTTTATGCCCTTTCTGACGGGACTTCCCCCACAGCAAAAGAAGAAGGTCCGCTTGCCTGGCTGCATAATTTTAAAAATAATATTCCCAAATTTATGCCTAATTTTAGCGGTTCCCTTTATGCTAGCGAGCTTAAAACCCCAATAATTTATGGCAAGGATTTTTATGCCGAGTTTGCTTTGGAAAATCTTTTGCCCGGTATGGATAAATTAAACGGCAAAATTGAAACTTCTTTAAAAGAAGGTATAATTTATAAACTGCAAGAAGCAGCCGAGCGTCAAAAAGCTTTAGGGATTGCCTTTCAACCTTTTGTTATAATGAATAATATGGAGCGTGCGGGTTCTTTTAAAATGAATAAAGTGCTAAAAGATACCCCTTTTGATATTATAAACGCTTCAGCCGTCTTTGCAAATGGTAAAATGAATATAAATAATTTTTATTTGGATGGCAAAGTTATTGCGGCAACACTTGGCGGTTGGGTAGATTGGCACAAGGAAGATTTTGATTTGGATATTTATACAATGTTTAAAAATACTTCTAAACGCGGCGTCCTTTCCGAAAATCTCACCGATGAAAGCGGCGAGCCTGATCTTGCTTTTAGAAATTATAAAACATTGAAAGACCCCGCATTTCAAATGAAAAGCCCAAAAAAGACGGGTAAACAAATAGAAGCGGCCGCAAAAAA
>JAFQAA010000040.1 GCA_017417005.1 Elusimicrobiaceae bacterium
AAGGGTTTTTTTGGGCAAGAAATAACCCCTCCATAGATAATAAACTGGCCGGTGGTATGGCTGTTTTAAAAAACTTATTATCAAAACAAGAAAACCCTTATTTACTTTTTGACAGCGGAAATACCTTTGCCACAACACCTGAAGGCCAACTAGGTAAAATGCAAAGTGCTGTTTACATGATGAATATGCTTGGCTACACCGCCGCCACTTTAAGCCCTAAAGATTTAACTTTGGGTATTGAGGCAATTATGCCGGCCCTTGCTGCAGCAAAATTTCCGATAGTAGTTTCCAATTTAAAAGCCTCCAACGGGGCCGATTTAAAATATATAAAGCCTTATGAAATTATTAACTTTGAGGGCGTTAAAATAGGTATTGTTGGCCTTATGCCAAGTTCGCTCTTAAAAAGTACCCAAAGAAACGCAAATATTAAAATAGAAAACGAAATAACCACTCTGCAAAAAGTTTTGCCTATCTTGCAAGAAAAAGGGGTGGATATAATAATTTTGCTAAGCAGTATAGGCTTTGATTTAGGCGGAGATAAGACAGCTATTGACGAAAAAACCTTAGCGGAAGACTTTGCACAAATTAATTTGATTTTAGGTGGAAATAGCGAGATTTCCCCTTTAGATTTACAGGAGGTTTCCGGCGTATATATAACAAGAAGTAAAGAAAACTTAGAAACCATACAAGAAACAATTTTAACTTTAGATAAAAGCAAAAAAATAAAAAGTTTAACCTCTAAATCTATTTTGCTAGATGAAGAAATTTACGGCCAGGATACTCAACTTTTAGATATTATTAATCCTTTAAGGCAAACTATTTTAAAAAGTCAATCAAACAAAATAACAACCTTGGAAAGTCCTTTACAAACAAATTTAAAAAAACCAAGCCCTTTGGGCTATTATAGCGCAAAATGTATTAAAACTTGGGGCAAAACGGAAATTGGGCTACTGAACTCTGATGTTTTTATAACAGGGTTAAACAAAGGAACCATATCCCAAGCAGATTTACAAAACGCTATCCCCTATGACGACAGGGTTATGTTTATAAAAATGCGCGGAGATGATTTTAAAAATGCCCTAGAAACAACTTTAGATAATATTAATAACTGGCCGCAAACAGCCGGCCTTGAAGTTAGTTATGATATAAATGCTGCCCACGGCAAAAAAATAAAAAGTATCAAAATTAACGGCACCCCTTTAAAAAATACTCAAATTTATTCTATTACAACAACCGATCATATTATGGCAGGCGGGTTTGGCCACGACGAGTTTTTAAATATGTTTGAATTTAAAAATACCGATAGAACTTTGCGCGATATTTTGCGTTGGTGTTTATACAAAGAAAAAACAATAAACCCTGCTGAACCAAAAGGTTGGAAAGCCCTTTAAAATGAACTATATAAAAGAAATAAAAATTGGCAAAGTGCTTTGTAAAACGAATTTGTTTTTAGCCCCTATGGCAGGTATTACCGACAGCCCTTTTAGAATTATGTGTTTAAAAGGCGGGGCAGGGCTAGTCTCAGCAGAAATGGTAAGCGCAAATGCCCTTGCTTTTGATAATAAAAAAAGCCAAAAAATGTTGGCAATTTCAAAAGAAGAACACCCTGTTAGTATGCAGGTTTTCGGCTCTGAAGAAGAAACTATTGCTAATGCCTGCCGTTTAGCCCAGGCACAAGGGGCTGATATTATTGATATTAATGCAGGCTGCCCGGTAAAAAAAGTTAATAAGGCAGGCGCGGGTGCTGTTTTAATGAAAGATTTGCCAAAACTTGCGCGCATTGTTAAAGCCGCCGTAAAAAGTGTTAGGGTGCCTATAACTTTAAAAACAAGAATCGGTTTAACTAAAGATAATTTGCTTGCCTGTGATTTAGTTAAACTAGCCCAAGATAACGGCGCTAGTGCCATAACCTTGCACGCGCGCTATGCAAGCCAAATGCATAGTGGCGAGCCAGATTTAAAAGCCCTTGAAAAAGCGCGCAGGGTTTGCAAAATACCTTTAATTGCTAACGGCGGCGCGGTAGACGAGAAAAGCGTTAAGGCCCTTTTTGAAACCGGCGCCGACGCTGTTATGATAGGGCGCGGGGCAATAGGCAACCCTTTTTTATTTACGGAACTGGCAACGGGAAAACCCGCTTTGACTTTTAAAGAAAAAATAGCCCTCTTTGAAAACTTGGTAGAGCAAAATGTACTTTATTACGGGGAAAAAACAGGCGTTTCGCGCACAAAAAAAGTTGTAGGTTTTTGGATAAAAGGCATAAGCCAAGCTGCAACTTTAAGGCAAAAACTTGTTTTAGCTAATACTTTAAAAGAAGTTAAAGAGATATTAAGCTTAGTAAAATAGTAAAATAAATTTATGGCTACACCGTGAATGGAACAATACCAAGAAATAAAAAAACAAAACCCGGGAGTTATTTTATTCTTCCGCCTTGGTGATTTTTATGAAATGTTTGATGAGGAAGCAAAAAAAGTTTCCGCTTTGCTTGGCTTGACGCTTACTTCAAGAAACGGGCAAGCAATGTGCGGAGTGCCTTATCACAGCGCAAGCCAATATATTGCAAAACTTTTAAAACAAGGCCTAAAAGTAGCCATTTGCGAGCAAACAACAACTATACCTGACCCTAAAACCAAACTTTGCCCGCGCAAAATTGTGCGCATTATTACGCCCGGCACAATTTTGGAAGAAACTATGCTTGAGGCAAATAACTCAAGTTATCTTGTAAGCATTTTGCTAAACAAAGATAGTTGGGCTCTTGCCTGCCTGGAGGCTTCCACCGGAGATTTCTGGATAACCCAAAAAGAACAAGACCCCGCTTTAACTTTGCTGGCCCAAGCCTTAGGCAATATTAACCCAAGCGAAATTATCTGTTTAAAAGAAGATTACGCAAAAATAAAAACAAAAATAATCTTGCCGGAAAGTTTAAGTGTTTCTTTTATTTCTCTAAATCAAAGTTATCAGATTCCGCCTTCTTGGCCAAGCGCGCTTGAAAAATACCCTTTAGCCTTAAAAAGCGCCGAGCATTGTTTAGATTATATTGTTAAAACAAACACCAATTTTAAAGAATATTTTACCCCCTACTACAAGGAATTAACCGATTATATGCAGCTTGATAGCGCAGCTCTTGAAACTTTGGAGCTAACTTCAAGCGCGCTTGGCGGCAGAAAAAATACTTTATGGGGCATTTTAGACTGGACCAAAACCCCTATGGGTTCGCGCGAACTTAAAGAGTGGATAACTAGACCCCTTTTAAATAAAGACGAGATTTTAGAAAGGCAAAATATTGTAGGTGCTTTCTTACAAAACGGGGAAGCACAAAACGACCTTAATTTAATTTTATCAGAAGTAAGCGATATTAAGCGCATACTTGCGCGTATTGCTTCCGGCACGGCTACCCCAAGAGATTTGGCCGGACTTAGAAAATCGCTTTTACTCATAAAACCCATTGAAAATTGGCTAGCCAAACATAAAGAAATTTTACCCGAACTTTACACCCTTTTTAGCCAAAATAAAAATAAACTTGAGGAAATTTCCGCCTTTTTATTTAGGGCTTTAAACGAAGAACAACCGCTAAAACTTGGCGATGGCGGCATTATAAAACAGGGCTTTAATAAGGAGCTTGATGAGTTAAACGAGTTAAAAAATAATGCTTCCGCCGCTTTAGAAAAAATTTGCCAAACGGAAAGGGAAAAAACCAATATCCCTAATTTAAAAGTGGGGTATAACTCAGTCTTTGGCTATTATATAGAAATTTCAAAAAGCCATATTTCAAAAGTGCCTTATAATTATGTTAGAAAACAAACTTTAACTAATGCCGAGCGTTTTATTACAGAAGAGTTAAAAGAACTTGAAAAGAAAATTTTAAATGCGCAAGACCGCTCGCTTAGAATAGAACTTGCTTTGTTTGAGGAAATTAAAAAATATATTTATGATAATTTAGCCTTGCTTAAAGATTTTGCTTCGCTAATTGCAAAAAGCGATAGTTTAAGCGCCCTTGCTACTGCTGCACGCAACTATAATTTTGTGCGCCCCGAAATTTGCGAAAATACTAAAGCCCTTTTAATTGAAAAAGGCCGCCACCCGATTGTGGAAAATAATATACCGCCGGGCAGTTTTGTTGCAAATAATCTTTTTATTGGCGGAGAGGGCTCGCAAATTATTATAATTACAGGCCCGAATATGGGGGGCAAAAGTGTATTTTTAAAACAAACGGCAATTTTAACTATTATGGCACAAATCGGCAGTTTTGTGCCCGCAAGAAAAGCGCAAATACCCATAACAGATAAGATTTTAACGCGTATCGGCGCGCAAGATGCTCTTTCTAAAGGGCAAAGTACCTTTATGGTGGAAATGCAGGAAACAGCCAATATTCTAGCCCAAGCAACACCTTCAACCCTAGTCTTGCTTGATGAGGTAGGAAGAGGAACTTCCACTTATGACGGAATTTCTATTGCCTGGGCAATAACGGAATATCTTTATAAAACCCAAGGCGTAGGCCCAAAAGTTTTGTTTGCTACCCACTATTTTGAGTTAACTGAACTAGCACAAAAATACCCCAAAATTGCCAATTTCCATGTTGAGGCAAGCGAATATAAAGATGCCTCCGGCCAAACTAAACTTAACTTTTTATTTGAAGTTAAAGCAGGCGCGGCCGATAAATCTTACGGAGTTCATGTGGCCCAGCTTGCGGGCCTTCCCAAAAGTTGCATTTTAAGAGCGCAAAAAATCTTAAAAGATCTTGGCGAAAAAGAGCAAACAGGTATCATTAAAAAAGAGGCCGCGCCCGTTGATTTATTTTCTAGCCCGATTTTAGAAGAACTTAAACTCTTAGATACCAATAAAATTACCCCGCTAGAAGCAATACAAATTTTAACGGAGTGGAAAAAAAGAGTCCAATGAGTATAAAACTTTTAGACCCCCAAACAGCAAGCAAAATTGCCGCAGGTGAAGTTATTGAAAGACCTGCCGGCGTGCTTAAAGAATTAATTGAAAACAGCCTTGACGCCGGAGCAAAAAACATAAATATTGATATTTCAAAAGCAGGCAAGGCTTTAATTAGAGTTAACGATGATGGCTGCGGTATTAAAAAAGAGGAACTTACCCTTGCCATAAAACGCCACACAACAAGCAAAATTACGAATTTTGACGACCTTAATAAACTAAATACTTTTGGCTTTAGGGGCGAAGCACTTTACTCTCTTGCCGCGGTCAGCAAATTAAAAATATCTTCCTGCCAAAGCGAAGAAGCAGGCGGTGCTATGATAGAAGCTGCCGGCGGGCAAATCAGCGCCCAGGCCGCCGCCCCGGCAATAAAAGGCACAACTATTGAAGTTAAAGATTTGTTTTTTAACACACCTGCGCGCCTTAAATTTTTGAAATCTGATAATGTTGAAAGAGGACACTTGCTTAGAACTATTGAAGAAGCCGCTTTAGCAAATATAAACACCGCTTTTAATGTTAATACCGACGGCGTTAGCGTTTACCGCTTAAACGCGCAGGAAGATAGCGAGCAAGGCCTAAGAACCCGCCTAAATAAAATATTGGGCCAGGAACTTGCCAAAAATTTGCTCTTTTGCCAAGATGAAAGTTTTGGTTTTAAAGCGTTTATTTCCCCTTTAAATAATTTGTGTGCAAGCAGGGATAATCAGTTTTTCTTTATCAATAAACGCCCTGTTTTAAGCAAAGTTTTGCAACAGGCCTTATATAAAGCCTATCAGCCGTATAGGGCAAAAGAAAAGCACCCTTGCGCCATTATATTTTTAACACTTAACCCGGCGGAATTTGATGTTAATATCCACCCGCAAAAAAAGGATATTAAATTTGCCTTTGAAAGTGATATTTTTAATTTTATTTATAATAAAATAACTAAAACTCTTTTACAAGAACAGCAGGTTAGCCAGCCTGTTTTAGCGGAAAATTTTGCTACGCAACAAGAACAATTTATACCGGAACAAAAGGAAAAAGAAACAGATACCCAGGAAAATATACCTTTAGATTTAAGCGAAATTATAAATAAACACCTTGGGGAGCAAAAACAAGACCTTTTTATTAATGATTTTGAAGAAAGAAAAGAATATTTTACCGCTCCGCATCAACAAGAAGTGGAGCCAGAACCCGAGTTAAAACAAAAAACTTCCAATTACCCTAAATGGTGGCAGGGGCCTTATAATTATCTTGGGCAAATACACCAAAGTTTTTTGGTATTTGAAAATCCGCAAGGCCTTGTTTTAGTGGACCAGCACGCCGCCCAGGAAAGAGTTTTGTTTGAAAAATATTTTAAAGAAATTCAAATTGGCAATGTTGCAAGCCAGCCTTTGATGTTTCCTATTTCAGTCCAGATGCCTTCAAGCACGCTTGAGCAAGTTTTAAATTATAAAGATTTCCTTTTAAAAATAGGTTTTGAAATTTCGCGTTTTTCCGCC
Source organism: Elusimicrobiaceae bacterium (assembly GCA_017417005.1). Lineage (GTDB taxonomy): Bacteria > Elusimicrobiota > Elusimicrobia > Elusimicrobiales > Elusimicrobiaceae > Proelusimicrobium. The sequence goes on from JAFQAA010000040.1 coordinate 6,420, forward strand.
ACTTGTTTAATGGTTAATAGTGTGCCTAATATTTTAAAATTTAAAGAAGAAGATTTAAAAGATTTTATTGTTGCCTTGCCGCAAGATTTAAAAGCAGATGAGGCAAATTTAAAATATAAACTTGTTGCTATGCGCGCTTGTAAACGCGCCATTAAGGCTGGTGAAAAATTAAACAAAGAACAAGTTGAAGCCTTAATGGAAAACCTTAAAAAGTGTGAAGATGCCTTGCATTGCCCGCACGGCAGACCAACGATTTTAACTTTTACCACTAGTGAAATAGCCAAAAGATTTGAAAGAACTTAAAAACTATTTATTATACTTTTTGATTAGGGCTTTTTCTACAATTTCAGGTACATAATCTTGCAGGCGCCCGCCGAGAGAATAAACCTCCCTAACCATAGAAGAACTAAGATAAGTATATTTTGCGCGCGGCATTAGGAAAATTGTATCCATTTCCTTGTTTAAAGAACGATTAGTGTTTGCCATCTGAAATTCATATTCCAAATCGCTTACAGCGCGAAGTCCACGCACTGCAATGTGAGAGCCTTTCTTTTTCATATATTCAGCCAAAAGACCTTCAAAAGAATCTACTTCAACATTTGGAATATCTTTAGTAATTTCCTTTAAATGTTTAAGGCGTTCCTTAACACTGAAAATCGTTTTTTTGTTTTGGTTTACTAAAACAGCAACGATAACTTTATCAAACAAACAAGACGCTCTTTTAATAATATCCAGATGGCCGTTTGTAGCGGCATCAAAAGTTCCGGGGTAAACTGCTATGTTTTTCTTCATACTTTAATTATATATAATATTTTTATGAACAAAAATCCTTTTCCAAAAGAAGTTTACACAAAAAGAACCCACCCAAGCATAAGCGATATGCGCGGGGAATATTTTAGAGATCAGACAAAAATAGTGCACTCGCAACCTTTTAGAAGGTTAAAAAGCAAAACCCAAGTTTTTGCCGACCCTGATAATGACCATATTTGCACCAGAATTGAACATGTTTTGCATGTGGCAACTATTGCAAAAACTATTTGCAAAGGTTTAAATTTATCGGGTAATTGGCAACTTGATGAAGAACTTGCCTACGCAATAGGCCTTGCCCACGACCTTGGGCACGCCCCTTTTGGCCACGAGGGCGAAAGAGCTATAAGCGAAAAAATTGCACCGCAAACTTTTATGCACGAAATTAACGGCTACCGCGTTGTAGAGCATATAACAAATTATGGAAAAGGGTTAAACTTAACTTATGCAGTTAAAGACGGCATAATGTGCCATTGTGGCGAAGATTTTAGAAATAATGCCTTAAAACCAAGTGCCACTTTAAATGACCTTGAAAAAATTAAAAACCGCAAGCATTTGCCCACAACTTATGAGGGCTGTATTGTGCGCCTTTCCGATAAAATTGCTTATTTTGGCCGCGATATTGAAGACGCTGTTAGGGAAAAACTTATAACTTTTGAAGATGTCCCTTTGATTATCAGAAAAGAACTTGGCGAAAATAACGGCGAAATTATAAATACCTTAATTAATGATTTAACCGAAAATTCAAAAGATAAAGATTATATCGGTTTTTCGCAAGAGAAATTTGAAATTATGGGTGAACTAAAAGAGTTTAACTATAAACACATTTACGGCCACCCCTCTATCCAAGAAGGCAGGGAAAAATTGCAAAAAGCCCTGCAAGAATTGTTTGATTATTATAAAAGCCTTTTTGAAAAACACGGCTGGACTTTGCTTGACGGCATAGAACACAAACAAACCGCAAAAATGTTTACCCATTATTTAAAAGCAATGGAAGAAGTTTATAAAAAAGAAAATGCCGACGCAAACCAAATTGTAAGCGATTATATTGCCGGTATGACGGATAATTACGCCTTAGAAGCAATTAAAGGCGCTTTAAATTATTCTATTAAACTTTAAAGAAATTTTTAAAAAACGGATAATATAAATCTTGTTTTAGGGGATACTTCATTTCCCCTTTGCAAGATTTTTCCGTCCAAGAAACAGGGGCGTTTTTAATTAAAGCAAGGGGTGTTTTTTGGGCGGCTTCGCCCATTAAAAAACCGGCAGCAGTGGCAAGGCTATCGGCCGCGTTTACAAGAGTTGTTTTTAATTTTCGGCCATAAATATCTTTTTTGCCGATATTATTTTGAACCCCTTTAAAACCGCTATAACTAACCGCTGCATTTACTACCCCTGAACGAAGGGGCAAAATCATACTATCAGTTATAATTAAACCGAGATTTTTAACTTTGTATTTCTTTTTTAATTCTTTTCTTAAATCTTCAGCACATTTATATAAATCAGGCGGAAATAAAAGAAGTTTGCCTTTCACATTACTTTCGTCTATACCGGCATTTGTCATAACCATATTGTTTTTTATTGTGAAATAACAAAGAGCAGTTTTTAGATAGTGCGTGCTTTCTTGTTTGATAAGTTTTTCTTTATCTTTTAGCGGGGCAAGGGTTCCGCGCCAAAGCGCAACTAATTTGCTTGAAACAACAATAATACTTTTGTTTGGCACGCTTTTTATATAAAAAGAAATAAAGGAAGGCAAGTCTTCTTTTTCTTTAAAAATTCTTGTTTTAAAAGTTGTTATTTGCATTAAAAAGGCTCCACGAAATGACGGAAAACTTGATTTGCCAAATATTTACCTTGCTCGCTTAGGGCAAGTTTATCTTTTTTAGAAATCAGTAAATTTTCTTTTTGTAAAATAGTAAAATCTTTCTTAAATAATTGAAGCATTTTTTTTGTAGGTTTAAAACCCTCAAGTTTGCGAAGAGCCAAAATTATACGCTCGCCTTCTTTTGCTTTGCCTGTTAATTTTTCGCTAAAGGCTGTTTTGTTTTTTTGTGTTAAATAAGTTTTTAAATCAGCCGTATTTGTAGAGCGAACCCCTTTTAAATAAGAAGAGGCCGCAACACCAAGGCCAAGATAACTGCCGCTTTGCCAATAGTTTATATTGTGCAAACTTTGCGCACCTTTTTGTGCGAAATTGGAAATTTCATATTGTTTAAAACCGGCTTTTTCAAGCAAAGTAGCTGCCTGTTTTAACATTTTTAAACATAAATCATCATCGGTAGAAAACCCTTTTTTATAAAGGGTGCAGCCTTCCTCAATTTCAAGCGCATATAAAGATATATGTTTTGGCTTTAAAGAAATTACTTTTTTTACCCCTGATAAAAAATCACTTAAAGTTTGTGTGGGCAAATTGGCAATTAAATCAATATTAATATTGTCAAAATATCTTTTGGCAAGAGTGTAAACTTTTAAAAAACGCTCAAAAGTGTGGGCGCGGCCAATAATTTTTAGATATTTATTATTTGGGCTTTGAAGACCAAGACTAAGGCGGTTTAGCCCATATTTTTTAAATAATTTTATTTTGGCCGGGGTAAGACTTTCAACATTTGCTTCAATAGTGCTTTCTTTAAATTTTTTGATAGGGCCAAAGTTTTTTTCTATTGCTTCAAAAAGTTCCGTTAATAATTTGACGGATAAAAAACTTGGCGTGCCACCACCGATATATAAAGTTTTTGGCTTTATTAGATTTTTTTTATTTTTAATTTCCAAGCAAAGTTCTTTAACATATTTTGCCTGCATTTTTGAAGAGGTTTTAAAAGAAACAAAATTGCAATAAAAACATTTTGACACGCAAAAAGGAATATGAATATAAAGCCCGTTCATTATTTACCTGCTGTGTATTCTAGGTAGGCTTGCATAAAGGGGTCAAGGTCGCCATCCATAACCCCTTGGATATTAGAAGTTTCGTATCCGGTCCTTAGATCTTTTACCATTTGATAAGGCATAAAAACATAAGAGCGGATTTGATGCCCCCAGGCAATATCACCTTTTTGGCCGTAATGGCGTTCCATTTCACTGCGCTTTTTATCAAGCTCCATTTCATAAAGTTTTGCTTTTAGCATTTTTAAAGCGCGGGTTTTATTCTGAAGTTGGCTCCTTTCCACCTGGCAGGCAACAACTATACCTGTTGGTTTATGTAAAATGCGCACGGCTGTTTCCACTTTATTTACATTTTGGCCGCCCGCACCACCGGAGCGGCAAGTGGTAATTTCCAAATCTTTATCTAAAAGTTCTATGTTGATATCATCTTCAATATCGGGCAAAACATCAAGGGAAGCAAAGGAAGTGTGGCGGCGGCTATTGGCATCAAAAGGCGAAATTCTGACAAGGCGGTGAACGCCGTTTTCGCTCTTTAAAAAACCATAAGCAAAAGGGCCTTCCACAAAAAAAGTTATATTTTTTATACCGGCTTCTTCACCGGGTAAAACATCGGTTATATGTATTTTATAATTGTGCGCCTCGGCCCAGCGGGTATACATTCTAAGCAGCATATCAGCCCAATCGCAAGATTCCGTGCCACCAGCGCCGGCGTGAATAGAAACAATCGCATTTAATTTATCATTAGGATGGCAAAGTTTTGTTTTAAATTCTAGGGCTTTTAATTTTGCACCGAAAACTTGCAAATTTTGGGCAAGGTTTTGCAGTTCTTTTTCTTCTTGCATATCTAGGGCAAGTTCAAAAAGAGTTTTATTATCTTCAAGTTCTTTTGCTAATTCCTGATAAGAAGCTATTGTCGTTTTTAAAGTGTCTATTTTTTTAGAAATTTCTTTTGCTTTTGTAGCGTCATTCCAGAAGTCAGGCGCGGCGGAAAGGGCCTCCTGCTCTTTTAATTCTGCTTGCTTTTGGGCTATATTTTGCACTTTATTTATAGTTTGCAGGCGGGAAGAAAAATCTTCCAATTGATTTTGTATATCTTTATTTTCAATCATTCTCTTGTGTAATATCTAAACAATTATAAGAAAAAACTAAAGTTAAAAATAGACATAAAAAGCCAAAAATATCGCCGTAAATAGTATAGAAAGTTTGCGTTTGATTTAAAGGCAAGGGCAGTTCTACAATTTCAATATCCTGCTCGTTTAAATTGCTGTGATATTCTATTTTGCCAAAATTATTTATATAGGCTGAAATACCACTATTGGCACTGCGCAAAATAGGGCGGTTATTTTCAACTGCTCTAAAAACATTTATCCTTAAATGTTGATACGGCGCTGCTGTGTTTAAAAACCAGCCGTCATTAGAAAGGTTTACAAAAAACTCAGCCCCGCCAATAACTTCTAAGCGCCATAAAATAGGAAAAATACTTTCAAAACAAATTTGTGTGCCAAAAGAAATTTTTTCTTCCCCAGGTAAAATAAGAACCTGGGCCGGCCCGCTGCCTTCAACAAAGGAGCCTGTTAAAGAGGAAATAGCATTTTTTTCATAAAAATCTTTTAATTGCTTTTGGAAGGGCAAAAATTCCCCAAAAGGCACAAGTTTGCGTTTATGATGTTGGGCAACTAAATTGCCTTGCTGATATAAACCTGCTCCAACAAATTCTTTTAACGATTCTTCCTGAGTAGCACTAAGTTTATTATTTTTTACCTGATTACCTAAGGCCGTAGCACCGGCAATTTGGGAGGCTTTTGTTTCTTTTGAAACTTTAGCCATAAAATCTTTTAAAGAACCTTCTTCTAAATAGCCGGGCAAGGTGCTCTCCGGCCAAATAATAAGATCTAGACCGGTATAACTTTGCAAATAGTTTGCAATATCATTAAGAGTATTGCTTACTTGTTGCATATTACCGGAAATCATATCCTGATGCGTATTTGGTTGAATAATAGCTGCTTTTAAAATTCTGCTATTTTCCGGGGCTTTATTAGCCTCTAATTGAGCCTTACCATAACAAGCAAAAACAAAATAAATTACCAAAATAAACAGAAAATTTAAAAATCTGTCTTTAAATTTAATATCTTTCCCCAAAACAAGAGAGGCGCTAAACGAGCAAAAAACTATAAAGAAACTAACCCCATAAGCCCCTATAAGAGAACTGATTTGGATAAGTTCTAAATTGGCATATTGGCTATAACCTAAAACAAACCACGGAAAGCCAAACCCTTTATAAGATATTAATTGAACAACCAATTCCAGCGCAACCCAGGCACAAGCACTGGCAAAAGGATATAAAGCAAGTTTATGTTTATACTGCCAAGCAAATAAAGTAAATAGCATATAAGGCAAAGCCAGTAATAAGGAAAGCCCTAGCAAAGAACCTGTTGCCAAAAGATAATTTGCCGTGCCAAATAAAACCGTATCAAAAATCCAGTCAAAAATAAAAATATTGGCAAAAAAGCCCATTAACAGACCATAGCACAAACTACCTTGAGATTTCTTTATATACCTAATGGTAAGGCCTACCAAAAAAAGCGATAGAAAAGCATAATAAGGTTTGGAAGTTGTATTAAAACTTAGCCCCAAAAACCAGGCGGAAACAAAGGCTGAGCCTAAAAATAAAACTTTGATAGTAAAAACACTAAAACAAAATCCGGGAGCAAAAGTTATTCCTTTAAACTTGGAAAAAAGAGCTTTTTTTGTTGAAACTTTTTGACCGCTTAAAGACATCGGCTTTATGGTAAAAGTAGAAGAACTAGGTTTTAATTCCTTATCTTTATCCTCATAAATTTTAAGGTTTTCCCTTTTGGTTTTGGCTTCTTTAGCCCTTTGGCGACGCTCTTTAAAATCCGCAAAAAATTCTTGTGCCTTCTTTCTTATCTCAGAAGCCACTTTAAGAGAGGACGCTTTACTTTTCTTTGCAAAATCTTCCAATTGTTTTTTTAGTTCGTCTTTATTCATTTTCCACAACACTTTTTATATTTTTTCCCACTTCCGCAAGGGCATAAATCGTTTCTGCCGATTTTATGTATCTCTTGGTTGTTCCCATCGGTATTTTGCGTTTGCTGTACCTGTTGCACGGGTCTTCTTTGCGGCGGTAGCTGCAAACGGAAGATGTATTCAACAAAAAGATCTCTTATTCTGTTCATCATAGCTAAATAAAGAGAGTAAGATTCTTTTTGATATTCTATTAAAGGATCTTTTTGGCCGTAGGCACGCAAGTTAATACTCTTTTGCATTTGGTCAAGTTCGTAAAGGTGTTGCTTCCAGGCTTGGTCCAAAAGTTGTAAAAGGAGCATCCTTTCAATTTCGGCAAAATCAATGCCTTGTTCTTTAAAGTAGTTTGCTCTTTGCTTACAGGCTTCAATTGCTTTTTCTGTTAATTCTTGCAAAAGGGCTTCGGGCTTTTTGCCTTTAATATTTGCACTATCCAAATTAACATCTATGGTAAATACCCTTTTAAAAAGAGTATTTATAGAATTAAAATCTGATCTTGCGGGATGTTTTTCATTATAAAACTTATAGAACAAATCAGCGGCTGTTTCTTCTATCATTTCGTGAGTTCTATCACTAAAATTAACACCATCTAAAATAGCATTTCTTAGATTGTAAACTGCCGTTCTTTGCTGATTCATAACTTTATCATAATCAAGCAAATGTTTACGGATATCAAAATTATGGCCTTCCACTCTTCTTTGAGCGCGGGCTATTTGGGAAGATAAAAGGGAAGATTCTAAGGCTTCACCTTTCTTCATACCTAAATGGCCCATAATAACGGAAATTTTCTCACTACCGAACAAGCGCATAAGCTCATCGTTTAAAGCGACATAAAAACGGCTTGAGCCTTTATCGCCTTGTCTGGCACAACGCCCGCGGAGTTGGTTATCAATACGGCGACTTTCGTGGCGTTCCGTACCGATAACATTTAATCCGCCGTTTTCTTCAATAAATTTTTGTTCCTCTTCATTTACGGGATTGCCCCCCAAAACGATATCTGTTCCGCGACCGGCCATATTTGTTGCTATGGTTACAGCACCTTTTCTGCCGGCTTGGCTGATTATTTGGGCTTCCATTTCGTGATATTTAGCATTTAAAACTTTGTGAGGAATTGCTCTTTTTCTAAGCATTTCGGAAAGATGTTCTGATTTTTCAATAGAGCGCGTGCCAACTAGTACCGGCAAGCCCTTTTTCCAAAGCCTTTCAATTTCGGCTACAACAGCGTCAAATTTTTCATCTTCCGTGCGGTAAATAATATCCGGATAATCTATTCTTTGGCAAGGTTTGTTGGAAGGTATTTCAACAACATCAAGATTATAAATAGTCCAAAACTCATTTGCCTCAGTCATGGCAGTTCCGGTCATACCGGAAAGTTTTTTATAGAGTTTAAAGAAGTTTTGAAAAGTAATTGTGGCTAAAGTTTGGTTTTCTTCTTTAATTGCAATATGTTCTTTTGCTTCTATGGCTTGGTGTAAGCCATCAGACCAACGACGGCCCGGCATAAGACGGCCGGTAAACTCGTCAACGATAATAACTTCGCCATCTTTAACGATATAGTGATCTTCCCTTTTATAAAGATGATGGGCGCGCAAAGCCTGGTTAATATGGTGCACCCATTCGGCAGAAACATCGTTATATAAATTAGGCACGCCAAGCATTTTTTCCGCTGCGGCAACACCTTGGTCTGTCAAGGTAACGGTTTGGTTTTTTTCGTCAATTAAAGCATCATAGCCCTTTGCAAGATCTTCGCCTGCATATTTGGCGTTTACTTCATCTCTTTCGGTAATCTTACGGACTTTAAATTGCGGAACAAGGCGGTTTACAATATAATATTTATCTGTTTTATCATCTGTAGGGCCGGAGATAATTAAAGGGGTTCTGGCTTCGTCAATTAAAATAGAGTCCACTTCGTCAACAATACAAAAGTTTAAAGGGCGTTGCACTCTATCTTGTGCGCGGACGACCATATTATCCCTTAAATAATCAAAGCCAAGTTCATTATTGGTAACATAGGTAATATCTTTTTTATACATCTCTTGCCTTTCAAGGTTATCCATATCGTGATTAATATAACCAACACTAAGACCTAAAAACTCATGCACGGGGCCCATCCATTCTCTATCGCGTTTTGCAAGATAATCGTTAACGGTTACAACATGAACGCCTTTGCCTGTTAAAGCATTTAAGTAAGAAGGTAAAGTAGCCACAAGGGTTTTACCTTCGCCGGTGCGCATTTCGGCAATTTTGCCTTGGTGCAAGACCATGCCACCAAGTAATTGGACATCATAATGACGAAGGCCAAGAACTCTTTTGGCGGCTTCTCTGACAACGGCAAAAGCCTCCGGCAAGATATCGTCAAGTGTTTCGCCTTTTGCAAGCCTATCTTTAAATTCCTGAGTTTTATTTCTTAATTCTTCATCTGTTAAGGGAGTTATTGTTTTTTCTAAATCGTTTATTTTTTGGACAATAGGATAGAGCTTTTTTAATTGTCTTTCACTTTTTGTCCCGATAACTTTTTCTATTAAATTTGTAATCATAAAACCTCTTTATTTTACTGCACTAAAAGTGCTGGGATTAAAAGGAGATAGCGCCCTAAGCCTGCTGACTATTTTGGGCATAATCTCCAAAACTTTATTTACTTCTTCAATGGTATTATAACGGCTTAAAGAAAATCTTATTGAGCCGTGCGCAAATTGAAAAGGCACTTGCATTGCCCTTAACACATGGGAAGGTTCAAGCGAACCTGAAGTGCAAGCAGAACCCGAAGAAGCGCAAATGCCATATTCATCAAGCATCATTAAAATTGATTCACCTTCAATATAACCAAAACTTATATTTGCTGTATTAGGCAAGCGGTTTTGCGGATCGCCGTTAACTTTTGTATTTTCAATAGAACTTGTTAGACCTTGTTCTAAAATATCTCTTAGTTTGGCAATTTTTTCGGTATCTTTTAAATGCTCTTTTGCCAAAAGTGCCGCTTTACCAAAACCAACAATACTTGGCACATTTTCTGTGCCGGCGCGGCGCAATCTTTCCTGATGACCGCCAACCATAAAAGGTAAAAATCTTGTGCCTTTTTTAATATAAAGCCCCCCCATACCTTTAGGTCCGTGTATCTTGTGAGAAGAAAAAGACATTAAATCAATATCTGTTTCTTTTACATCTGTTATTATTTTGCCAAGAGCTTGCACGCCATCAGTATGAAAAAGAGCGCCGTGCTCGTGGGTAATTTTGGCAATTTCTTTAATGGGAAAAATTGTGCCTGTTTCGCTATTAGCCCACATAACAGAAACTAAAGCAGTGTTATCGTCAATAAGTTTTTTTAAACTTTCTATATCAAAACGGCCGTTTGTATCAACGCCAATAAAATCTACTCTATATCCTTGAGAAGCAAGTTTTTTAAAAACTTCCATTACTGCAGGGTGTTCCACCGCAGAAGTTATAATATGCTTTTTGCTTGGATAACTATTGATAGAAGAATATATTGCCGTGCTATCAGATTCTGTGCCGCCAGAAGTAAAAATAATTTCCTGAGGATCAGCATTAATTAAAGAAGCAACCGCGGCTCTTGCTTTTTCAATAGCTCTTTTATTTGAACCGCCAAAAGTATGCATACTTGAAGCATTGCCGTATTTTTCGCAAAAATAAGGCAACATTTCTTCAAGAACTTCCGGCGCAGTGCGAGTTGTGGCATTATTATCAAAATAAATTACGCTCATGCCTGACGAACCTCTAAAGAAGAATCCTTAAGTTTTTCCTTCAATTCTTTTTCCACAAAAGATTTAATTGTGTTTTTGGCATTAACGCATCCGCCGCACATACCAAGCATACGAACGGATATTATATTGCCTTGAATATCAACAAGTTCTATACTGCCGCCGTCCAAATTAAGACGGGGTTTAACTTCCTCGTTTAAAACTTTTTCTACTTCTTTTATTTTTTCAACAATAGTTAAATCTTTAAATTGTTTTTTAGCAGGCAAGGGGTTTTCGCATGCTAAAACCTTGTTTAAGATATTTTGAATTTCCGCTTTACATTTACCACAGGCACCGCCGGCTTTTGTAAAATGGGTAATATCTTCTACTGAAGTAAGTTTATTTGTGTGAATAGCTTTGATAATGGTTTCTTCGCTTACATTAAAGCATTTACAAATGATTTTTGAAGAACTTTCCTGCTCGTAAACAACAGGTTTGCCGCCTTGTTTATAACTTTGAATAGCAGCCTCAAGAGCTTCCATACCCATAACAGAGCAGTGCATTTTTTCTTCCGGTAAGGAACCAAGTTCGTTAGCAATATCTTGGTTAGTAATTTTAGAGGCTTCCTCCAAAGTTTTGCCAATAATCATTTCCGTTAAAACAGAGGAAGAGGCTATTGCGCTAGCACAGCCAAAAGTTAAAAATTTAGCATCTTGAATAACTTGGGTTTCTTTATCAATTTTTAAAGTTAATTTTAAGGCATCCCCACAGACAAGACTGCCAACCTGGCCGGTTGCATCGGCATTTTTAATTTCACCGGCATTTTTTGGATTTTTAAAGTGTTCCATCACTTTATCAGTATATTCCCACATAGTAAACTCCCTATATGTATATTATATATTATTTATATGTTAAGAGAAAAGAGCAGTCCAAATAAAAAACCCTACTTCTAATTTCATAGAAAAAATTAAAAAGCAGGGTTTTATAAAAAATTTCAGCGAGCAGCCGTTCTAAAGAAATTCCCTCTATTATTGCCGGCTAAAGTGGGTTTACCCATCATTTTATCTGCCACAAGAACAATATCTTTTTGCCCGGAAACATAGGTTTTGTTTTCTTCGCTAAAAATATCGCCACTTTGCAAAACGCCCAGTTTGCCGTGGGAGTTAATTTGAACTTCCACTTTTAAATTGCCTTGATAGCCCTCAATTAATAAATCGCTATTATCCATAGAAAATTCCTGCGGGAATTGAGGATTAATTATTCTTTTTATAGCTACTGGAACATCAGCTTCGTTCTTAACAATAATAGAACAAGAAACATTATTTGCTTGAGCAGATTTCAAAAGACGCGGTGCCACTTCCACTTTACCTGCGAGATTAAAACCTTGCTTTACAGGTTCTTTATTTAAAGTCCAAGTACCCCAAGCGGCAACTGCTAAAGTAAAAATTATAAGAAAAATTCTCATATAAAACCTATTTCTTATATTCTAAAAAGCCCCAAGTTAAAGAAGCACTGATCCAACCTGTTAGGCCTTGACCATCGGTTACTTTAAGCCAAGAACCTTGTTTTTTTAAAAATTTAAGAGGATAGCCCTTTTCAACCACCCAAACGACATCGGCAGAACCACTTGGGCTTTGGCGGATATTAGCATCAACTTTGGCGCTAAGACCTGGAGTTTCGGTTAATAAATCTTTATGAATCCAACCGGTGTAGCCTTCAAAATCTTTTACTTCAACCCATTGTTTATCTTTACTTACGGATAACATTTCAAGCGGAGTATATTGCCAAACTTTAAATTTTACACCGCATTTAGTGCTTGCGCATTTGCGAACATTACCTTCTTTTACGCCGACACTTGCAAATTTTGCTGCGGCAAAAGAGTTTACTGCTAAAAACATTGCAACAAAGGCAAAAACAGCTTTATTCATATTTCTCATATTATAGACACTCCTTAAGTTTATGGTCTAAAAAAAGTATAGCATATTTGCAAGGATTTTAACAATGGCTCATAAAATGTTATTATATATAAAAGGAGAAATTTTATGGAACAGAAAATTGTTGAACTTTTACAAAAAGTGCGCCCGATGTTGCAAGCCGACGGCGGAGATGTTGAATTTATTTCTTTTGATGAAAAAACCGGCGTGGTTAAAGTGCGTTTACAAGGCGCTTGCGGCTCTTGCCCTATGGCAACTTTAACTTTAAAAAACGGAATTGAAAAATATTTAAAAGAAGCCCTGCCCCAAATTACTGCTGTTGAAAAAATCTAAAATATGCCAATTGTTGATTTGCATGCACACACCACTTTTTCCGATGGGACCTCTTCCCCAAGTGAAGTTGTGCATGCATATTTAACAGCCGGGGTGCAAATCATGGCTATTACAGACCATGATACTTTAGAGGCTATACCCCAGGCACAAAAACTTGCTAAAAAAGCGGGTGTTTTATTTGTACCGGGTGTTGAAATAAGCTCCAGCGAACACGACCATTTGCATATCCTAGGCTACAATGTTGACCCGCAAAACAAACCCTTGCAAGAAGCCCTGGCACAAAATAGAGAAAACAGAAATATCCGCGCTAAAAAAATAATTAAACAATTACAAGAAGCAGGTGTAAATATAACAGAAGAAGAGGTCTTTAAACTTGTCAGAAATGTCGCTTCCCGGGCGCATATTGCAGACGCTATAAGAAATAAAAAAATAACTTCTTCTAGACAAGAAGCTTTTAGAAAATTTTTAATTCCCGGTAAGCCGGGCTATGTGCCAAGTGAAGGATTAAAAGTTTGCGAAGTTATTTCTTTAATCAAACAAGCAGGCGGAAAAGCCTTTATGGCCCATCTAGGAATAGTGCAAGAATATTGGAACTTTCCTGCTTGGGTAAATAGCGGCCTTGACGGGATAGAAGTTTTCTACCCAAGCCATAAACAAGCTATGCGTGAAACCCTTTTAAACCTTGCAAAAAAATATAATTTGCTTATTAGTGCCGGTTCAGATCACCACGGCAAAAAAAGCGGCAGAGATAATGCCCCCGGTATGCAAGTGCCGCAAGATGTTTTTGATTCAATAAAACAAAATTTATGCAAATAATTGCCCACAGAGGCGCTAGTGCCTTTTTTAAAGAAAATACCTTAAAAGCCTTTCAAGCTTCCCAGGCTTTTGGCATTAATGCTTTTGAAACAGATATACAACTTTCTAAAGACGGCCATTTAGTTTTAAATCACAACTATTCATTAAACAAAAAGGCTATTAAAAACTATTCTTTAAGAGAATTAAAAAAATTTGATATTTGCACTTTAAAAGAACTTTTACAAATCTTAGACAAAAGAAGTTTTTTAAATATTGAAATAAAAAATGATGATAATATTTACCCTGGTATTGAAGAAAAACTGGCTTTATGTTTAGAAAAAAACGGGCAAACTAAAAATCCAAATATTTTGATTTCTTCGTTTTATTTGCCCTCTTTATACAAAATAAAGAAACTTTTGCCTAAGATAAAAATAGGCCGCCTTACAAAAGAATTTGACAAAAAAGAAATTGAAACTTTAGCCCCTTATAGTTTAAATATGAGTTATAAAAGAATAACTAAAGAAATTATTGCTTTTTGCCACAAAAGAAAGAGCAAAGTTTTTGTTTATACGATAAATGACCTAACCCTTTTTAAAAAATTAAAAAAAGACGGGGTTGATGCTGTTTTTAGCGATAACCCCGTCTTAAATCAAACTAATTTCTTTGATATAGGTTTAAGCCTATAACACACTACTAAAGGCCTTGCAAATTTCTGTTTCTGCGATAGCCCTTATAATATATTGAACGACCGCTATTATTATTTACATTGTTTTCAATAGAAGGATAGTAGGAGCCAACAACTTTAGATCCGGGACCTTGCATAATTTTTTCTTGTCTGGCTTGTTCGTCAAGGGCTTCTTGATTGGCATATAAAATCCTAACCACTTCAAGCGGAGCACCGCGTTCAATGGCAACTTTTAAAGCATTTTCCCCTTTTCTATTAGTTTGGGCCACGCTTGCCCCAATATTTAGCATAAGTTCATAGACTTCGGCATTATTATTATAGCGCGCCATATAAACAATGGGCGGTTCGCCGGCTAAATTTGGTTTTGTCGGTTTAAAGCCTTTTAAAACCATATCGGAAAGAACTTCCGGTGTGGCAGTTTTTAACTGCTCAAAAAATTTTGTAATTTTAGGATCTTCTTGGGGAACTTCGGGCTTTTTTTCCTCGCCAATACCGGTAAAATCCGTAAGAGCATCTTTGCCTTGATTTACAAGATTTCCCAAACTGCCGGAAAGTTCCTGCCCTTTTTTGCCGATATCCTCACCAAGAAAACCACTTGTGCTTAAAAGCAAAAAAGCCACAACGGCAAGTATTACAAAAACTATTAAAGTAAGAAATGTCTTTTTCATAGATTAATCCTCGCTATAACTATATTCTTCTGAAGAGCTGCTTTCTCCATAATATGTAGTGGCAGCATATTTTTTGGGCTTTTCCCAAAGTCTTTTTGTTTCTTTATATTCTCTTGCGGTGCGTTCGTCTTTCCAAACTTGATTATGTTGGTCATAACTATAAACACCTTTATTTTGTTTTACTTTGAAAATATAATTTGATTCTAATAAAGGAGCTTCTCCCCTTCTTTCAGCTTGGGCCTGAGCGGCAACATCTGCTGCTCTTTCATCTGCTGTTTGCAAATTGTTAGGCAGAGCTTCCATTTGTGCTCTAGTGGGAACGGGTTGTTGCTCTAATTCTTCATAGTGTTCAGCAAAAGTTTTGCTTTCACCTTTTGAAGGAGCAGAGGCTTGGCCCGCCGTTGTAGTGCGACCACCCAAACATCCAGTGAAAAGAACCAAAGATAAAACTAATACTAAGGTTTGTTTCATTTTATTTTCCTCTCTGCTGATAATACAATATTTCAAGCAAATTTGCTAGTGTCAAAGGACCTACACCGCCGGGAACAGGGGAAATAGAATTGTTTTGACTGATTGCTTCAAAATCACAATCGCCGCAAAGTTTGCCGTTTTCATCCAAATTTGTGCCAACATCAATCACTATAGCATTTTTGGCAATCATAGCCGCTTTAATAAAACGGGCATTACCGGTTGCACTAATAATAATATCTTGGCTAAGTAAAATATCCTTTAAATCTTTTGTTTTGGTGTGGCATAAAGTTATTGTAGCATTTGCACAAGTAAGCATTTTGGCTAAAGGACCACCAACGGTATTGCTCCGCCCGATAACAGCAATATTTTTGCCTTCCAAATCAATTTTGTGATATTCCAAAAGACGCATAACCGCTAAAGGACAGCAGGGAACAAAAGTTTTTAAATTTTTAATTTGCTGCCAAGTTTTACACATAAACAAACGCCCCATTGAAACTAGAGAAGCGCCGTCAATATCTTGCGCAGGATTTATTAAAGGAGCGATATCCAAATCATTTAAAGCCGGCGGTAAGGGGCGCGGTATTAACAAAGCATCAATATTTTCATCCCCATAAACCTTGCCAAGAAGCATAATAAAATCTTTAGGGGTAGTGTTTTCGTCAAGTTCAACAATATCTGCCCGCATACCTAAAGCGCGCGCGGCTTTAACTTCCTTTGTTAAATAAAGATAGCCCGCATAATCGCCTTGCCAACTGATACCGATAAGGCGCGCAGGTCTGTTTAAAGCTTGCCTTACCCTTTGAACGCGGGGGCTTAAACTTTCTCTAATTTTTGCGGCTAAAGTTTTGCCTTCAAGAATAACCATATATAGAATTCTATAAAATTTTTACAATATTTACATTTTTAGTAAAATATTTTTATGGAAACATTTTTGATTGTAGGGCTTGGCAACCCCGGCCCGGAGTATGAGTTAACCCGACATAATGCCGGTTTTATGGCTCTTGATATTTTGGCCGAACACTTGCAAACCTCTTGGCAAAAATGGCAGGGAGCAAAAGCCTTATATGCCAAAACATCCTGGCAAAATAAAACAA
Organism: Elusimicrobiaceae bacterium; assembly: GCA_017417005.1. Classification (GTDB taxonomy): domain Bacteria; phylum Elusimicrobiota; class Elusimicrobia; order Elusimicrobiales; family Elusimicrobiaceae; genus Proelusimicrobium. Next base: position 22,827 of record JAFQAA010000040.1, read on the forward strand.
TTTTTCTTTTAAAACCTTTAACTTATATGAATCTTTCGGGATCGGCTGTTTCCAGTATTGCAAATTTCTATAAGATTAAAGGGCAAAATATTATTGTTATTTTTGATGAAATGAGTTTGCCGCTAGGCTCTATTCGTTTAAAATTAAACGGCTCTGCCGGCGGACATAACGGCATGCAAAATATTATTGACCAACTTGGCACACAAAATATTGTGCGCCTTAGAATTGGTATTGGCCCCAAACCAGCTTTATTTGAGGGCAAAGATTTTGTGCTTTCTAAATTTCAAAAACAGGAATTGCCCCCTTTAAAACAAGCGCTAGAAAAAACTTTAACTGCCTTGGAAAAATATTTTACTGCCGGCAGCGGCCCAGCTATGACTATTGCCAATGCCAAATAAGGGCCTAGATAAAATATAGGCCCTTTGACCCTTGAATACTTAGCATATAAGTTATATACTTTGAGTAGGCAGTAGATAGGAGGAATTTTTATGAAAAAAATGTTATATGTAGTTTTACCGGCAATATTTTTATCTTTGTGCGCCGGCAATGTTTTTGCACAAGTAAAAGAAATTAAAATGTTAACACTAGAACAAAAAGACTATCTTTCTAAAAGTTTAGAAAAAACAAAAACAGAACAAGAAAGAACTAGTGGCGAATATATGGAAGTTTCAAAAGCTATTTTTGATTTAAACTCAATGGTAAATGCCCAAGAAATTACTGCCGGGGAAAAAATTAACTTACAAAATATTCTTTTTAAAGATAATGCAGAAACACCGGAAACAAAATATTATAAATTAAAACTTGCTAAAGGTGGAAAATATACTTTGCTTGACCAAAAAACTAAACAACCCGCTAAAGAAGAAAGAGTTTCTTGGGTATGGAATGATTTTTTGGGTAAATATGAATATGCTTTTGACTTTCGTATATTAGAATCTCAAACAGAGAAGCATAATTCTTATTTGCTTATAGCAATCACACCTGTTTTAAGCAAAGATAAAGAACCTACTTTACCTATCATACATATCGCTTTTAACTTTAATGAAAAAGGCGATATAACTTATGGCGGGCATGTAAGAGCAATAGACGGGCATCATGGTTTTGATAGCAAACTTGCCATAAGAACAAAATAAAAAGATTTGCATACTAAAGCCCCGCTTCTAAAAATTAGAAACGGGGCTTTTTATTAAAAACAATTTTGCTATTTAACTTAACTAAGTGTTATATTTATAAAAGAGAGGTCCTTTTATGAAAAAACTAATATTTCTTATTATACCGGCTTTGTTCTTATTTCTAGGGGCAAAGCAAATAAAACAAACCATAAACAAAAATAACACGCAAAACAAACAAATGCTAAGCAATTTAAAAACAGGCTTAGAAAAATCTAAAGAAATCTCCGTTAAAAAACCTGAAACCTCAGAAGGTAAATATCCTTCTGTTAAAGAAATATCTTTAGGACAAGAAATAGTTTTGCAAGGGGAAACAGACTCCAAAATAGAACAAAAAACTTTTAAATTAAATTTGCCAAAAAGCAAATATACCCTTTTATACAATCAGGAAACTTTTATTACAACTCACAATAAAAATGTTATTTGGAATTGGACAGAACTTGCTGGTAAATATTTTTATAAAATATCCGTTAAATTAGACAAAGAACAAAACTGCCTTTTTATAACTACAACACCTACCCTAAGAGCAACCATAGTAGAAACTTCCTACACCACTTTTAGCCTCAGTAAAGATAAAAATTCTATCTTTTTTGACGGCGTTGCCCTAGGGATGAATACGCACACCTTTCACAGACCTATTTTATATATAGAATAAGATTTTATTAAAGCACAAAAAAGCCCCGCTTCTAAAAATTAGAAACGGGGCTTTAAATTTTTTTATATAACGCTTATTTTGCGTTTACCATTTTGGCTCTAGAGACATCACCTTTCTTATCTAAGAAATAGAGATAGCCTTTTTCTTTTTTAATACCGGCTTTTGCGACTTTTTTTGCTTTGCCGCCTTTTTTGCCGCCGCGAGCCATTGGGACTCTGGATACATCGCCGTCTTTATCGATGTAATATAAAAAACCTTCTTCTCTTTCAACACCAAGTTTGGTAACTTTTTCTGCCATGGTATTTCTCCTTACTTAAATTGGGGCTAGTTGCCCTATGAAAAAAGTGTAATAAATATTTTTAACTAATGCAAGTGTTTTTTTAGTCGGATTTAAAAAACAGGTTCAGAAGAGAGGGCAAAAACTACTCAAAATCCCAGGAGTTGGGGGGCAAATTCTCGTCTAAGAAGTCTATTAAAGCTTTATGCAACATTATGCGGCTTGGCGTGGTGATGAAAGTTTCCTTTTCCCCCTCTTTAAATATAAAGGCAACTTCGCAAAAACCTTTAGCCGCACCAAGAAGGGCTTTTAACTCAAAAAGTTTTTCTTGCCCTAAATCAGCGGGCAAACGAATAATTATTTTTTTTGCTTTTGAAGCAATTAAATTTAAAAGACTTTGCACGGAAGAAACCACAATTTCTGCCTTGGCGGAAAGTTCATCGCCCCTAATATCCCCGCTGACAATTACAATATCATTAACATTTATTTTGCCGTTTAAAGAGGCCCAAGCACGACTGAAAATATTACAATTTATACTTTGTTCTTCATCTTCTATAACAATTTGCGCCCAGTTATCTTTATTTTTTGTTTGGCGTTTTTTTAGACGGGAGATAATACCCGCCACTTCCACATGGCCGCGGATATTATTTTTTTCTATATCCGAAATTTTCATTTTTACAAGTTTATCTAAATGACGAGAGTATTTTGCCAAAGGATGACCGGATAAATACATACCCAACACTTCTTTTTCAAAGTTTAGTAAAGTTGCTTTTGCTAAAGGAGCGGCAGGTTTTAATGTCTCTTCTTTAGTGCTAACGACATTAACAATTTCATCGCCAAACAAACTAAGAGTTGCTTCCTTCTTTTCTTTATTAATGGCGCTAGCTTTATCAACAAGGGCTTCAAAATTGGCAAGCAAATTTGCGCGTGATTCTTGGGCGGGAATATTTGGGTAAAGACTATCAAACACCCCTGCTTTAATAAGGCACTCAAAACAGCGTTTATTGGCAGTTTCTAAATCTATTCTTAAACAAACATCAAGGAAATCTTTAAAAGGCCCGCCCGTGTTTCTTGCTTTAACAATGCTGCGGCAGGCTTCATCGCCAATATTTTTAATTGCCATTAACCCTATTCTAATGGCTTCTTTGTCTTCTTTAGTTTTTTCTACACTAAAGGCTTCTTCGGAATGTTGGATATCCGGGGGTAAAATTTCAAAACCCATTTTGCGGGCTTCTTCAAGATAGGTAACAATTTTATTTTCTTTATCGGAAGAACCAATAGCATTGTGACCAATTTCGTTTGTAAGCGCGCTACACATAAATTCAATCGGATAATTGGCCTTTAAATAAGCCGTCTGATAAGCAACCAAAGCATAAGCAACGGAGTGTGATTTATTAAAGCCATATTCGGCAAATTTTGCCATTTGGTCAAAGATTTTAGTGGAAAGTTTTTCCGGGCAATTATGCGCTTTTGCGCCTTCAATAAATTGGGCGCGGAATTTTTCCATAATATCAATTTTCTTTTTACCCATAGCTTTACGCAAAGTATCGGCTTGGCCGGGAGTAAAACCGCTTAAGCGTTTGGCGGTTTCCATAATTTGTTCTTGGTAAATCATAGTGCCATAAGTTTCGCTTAAAACAGGTTCAAGGAGTTTATGTTCAAAAGTAATTTTTTCCTGTCCGTTTTTGCGTTTAACAAAACTATCAAGCATACCGCTTTGCATCGGTCCCGGGCGGTAAAGTGCAACTAAAGCTGAAATATCACTGAAAACAGAAGGATGCAAACGCTTAACAAGGTCTTTCATACCGCCACTTTCTAGCTGAAAAACACAAGTGGTTTCGGCTTTATCTAAAAGTTCAAAAGTTTTTTTATCATCCGTTGGGATATTGGCAATATCAATATCTATCCCGCGGAGTTTTTTTACAAGTTTAACAGCATTATCAATAACCGTTAAAGTGCGAAGTCCGAGAAAGTCAATTTTTAAAAGCCCCATATCAGAAACGGTGTTGCCTTCGTATTGGGTGGTAATAATATCTTTAGACCCTTTGGCAAGAGGAGTGTATTTTGTAACTTCTTCTTTTGTTACCAAAACGCCCGAAGCGTGCACGCCGGTGTGCCTTTTAAGGCCCTCAATTTTTGTTGCATAATTAAAAAGTTGTTTGATTTTTGGGTTTTTAGCCATTTCACTTTTGACTTCGGGGTTGGTTTCCATAGCACCGGAAATGGTTGCTTTAAGGTCATCTGGAATAAGTTTTGAAAGGCGGTTTGCCTCACTAGGTTCAAAACCCATAACTCTTGCGTTATCTTTTAAGGCAAGTTTTGCTTTCATTGTTCCAAAAGTGATAATGCTTGCTACATTTTTTACGCCGTATTTGCGGCGCATATAGTTTATAACTTCTTCTCTGCCGGCATCGGAAATATCAATATCCAAATCAGGCATACTTATACGATCCGGGTTTAAAAAGCGTTCAAAAAGAAGTTTATTTTTTAAAGGGTCAACCCGCGTAATATCAATACTATAAGCAACCAAAGAACCTGCCCCGCTGCCGCGCCCAGGACCAATAGGAATATCCTGGCTTCTTGCATAACCGATAAAATCGGCAACAATTAAAAAATATACGGCAAAGCCCATATCGGTAATGACTTTTAACTCATAATCAAGGCGTTGCATATATTCTTCGGGGATAGTATCACTTTTTAATTTCTTTTTTAAGCCGTTTATACAAGAATAGCGCAAAAATTCGGCGTGGTTTTTAAACTCAGGCGGGATAGGAAAATCGGGCATAACAAAGCCGTCTTCCTTAAACTCCAAATTACATTTTTCGGCCACTTCAAGCGTGTTTTTTAAAGCTTCGGGCGCAAAACTGAAAAGTTTTTCCATCTCGGCGGGAGATTTAAAAAATAACTCGTGGGTATTCATTTTAAAACGCTTTTCATCATCAAGCGTGCTGCCGGTGGAAATACAAATATGAATATCGTGGGCTTGCCAATCATCGCGTTTTTCGTAGTGGCAGTCATTAGTAGCAACTAAAGGTATGCCGGTTTTTTTGGAAACTTCCAAAAGAACTTTTAAGGCGGCCTGCTCTTCGGGGATGCCGTGGTCCATAATTTCTATATAATAATTTTCCGCGCCAAAAGTATCGCGGTATTTTAAGGCAAGTTTTATGGCCTCTTCTTCGCCTTTATTTAAAGCGGTTTGCGCCAATATTCCTTGTAAGCAACCTGATAAAATTATAAGACCTTCTTTATGCTTTGTAAGCAAATCAAAATCTATACGGGGTTTATAATAGAATCCGTCCACCCAGGCAGTAGAATTTAAAGCCATTAAATTGTGGTAGCCAACCAAATCTTTAGCTAAAATTGTTATGTGATTATTACGGATATCTTTGTTTATTTCGGTATATTTTAGAGGAGTTATATAAAATTCGCACCCGATTATGGGTTTTATACCAACTGCTTTGGTGTTTTTGTAAAATTCACGCGCACCATACATATTGCCGTGGTCCGTCATAGCCATAGCGGGCACTTTTTGCTCCGCCAAGGTTTGCAAAAAAGAACCGGGTTTTATGCTGGATATGCGAAGCATACCATCAAGCAAAGAATATTCCGTATGATTATGAAGATGGACAAATTCTGCCATATTTACACCAAAAAAGATAAAATATATTTAATCTACTAGGAGTTTTAAAACCTATGCCTAAATATTATAGTAAATTAACAGAAAGAAAAGTCCGACAAAAGAAAATTTATGACGGCATTATAAGTTTTTATGAAGACCAGGTTGAACTGATAAACGGCCAAAAAGCAAGCCGCGTTTATACAAAACACCCGGGGGCAAGCGCGGTTGTGCCTATAACCAAAGAAGGTAAAATAATTTTTGTGGAACAATACCGCTATCCCGTGGGCAAAATTACACTTGAAATACCTGCCGGTAAATTAAAGCCAAAACAAACCCCGCTTGCCTGCGCCAAAGCCGAACTTGCCGAGGAAACAGGATACTGCGCCGCGAAATTTACAAAAATGCTGGCTTTTTATCCCTCAACGGCTTTTTCAACGGAAGTTTTGCATATTTATCTAGCCAAAGATTTAAAAAAAGGTAAACAACATTTAGACGAAGATGAATTTGTAAACACAAAAGAACTTACCTTAAAACAAAGTTTAGATTATATTAAAAAAGGGAAAATAAAAGATTCAAAAACAATTATCGCCCTTTTATATTTAAAAACCTTTTTATAAAAGTTTTAATATGGTAGAATATATAAAGTAGAGATATTTTTGGGCAGTTGGCGCAGTGCTTACTAAATAAAATCGTCCGCCAAACGCGGACGCGCTGGCCACGAAGCCCATAAGAAATGAAAATTAGAGATTAAGCATTGGGCAGTTGGCGCAGTGGTAGCGCGTCCGCCTCACACGCGGAAGGCCACAGGTTCGAACCCTGTACTGCCCATTTTTAATAAAGCAGTTAGAAAGAATATTGGGGCGGGGAAATCTGCCCATTTTTAATGAATATATGCATTTAGATTTACATTTAGTTTTAAACTTTTTTATAGCAATGCTTGCTATTTTAAACCCTATTGGCAATGTGCCGATATTTTTGCAACATGTTAGTGAAGAAACTTTAGAAGTGCAAAAAAATCTTGCGCGGTTAATGTCAGCAACTATTTTTGTTATTGCAACTTTCTTTTATTTTGTAGGCCAGCCTTTTTTGGGAATATTTGGCATAACAATACCTGCATTCAGAATAGCCGGTGCAATTTTACTTATGATGATTGGTATAAGAATGCTCCACGGCAAACCTAAATTTGATGATTCCACCTTGCAAACCCAAGCCCCCAATTTAAGCCCTTTTGTGCAGGCAAAACAAAAACTCGGCAGTATTATTGTGCCGGTAGCTATACCTATATTTGTAGGCCCAGGCGCAATAACAACGGTTATTTTGTATTCGCAAAGATGCGAAAGCGGGCTAACCACTTTCTTTATGATTGTGGCCCTTGGTGCGGCTTGTTATATTATTGGAATAGTTTTATCTTTATCACGCTGGGTAAGCAAAATTTTGGGACATAACGGCATGCAGATTGTATCAAGAACGATGGGTCTTATTTTGTGCGCAATTGCCGCCCAATTTGCTATTGAGGGCATAGCGCAACTTATACCAAACCTCTTTGACCCGCAATTTGTGCATACTTTAAAATAATTTTTTACCCATTTAAAAAGGCCTCTCTAAAAGAGAGGCCTTTTTTATTCATCAATTTCAAATAAAACTATTTAGAAACTGAAGTCTTTGCTATATCAATGAGCTGTTTAAAAGATACAGGGTCTTTAATAGCCATTTCAGATAACATTTTTCTGTTTAAGGTAATGTTAGCTTTGGTAAGGCCATTAATGAAATTTGAATAATTTAAACCATGTTCGCGCACTGCGGCATTGATTCTGGTTATCCAAAGGGAACGATAAGTTCCTTTTTTATCTTTTCTGTCATTGTAAGCATGGACTAAAGATTTATCCACCTGTTGGGTGGCCATTCTTAAGCGGCGGGATTTATCACCATAATAACCGCTTGCTCTGTTAAGAACTTTTTTCTTTCTTGCATGTCTTGCGACGCTAAATTTTATTCTCATTTTTCAACCACTCCAACTTATTTCATAGGAAGGTATTTTCTTAAAGTTTTACCTTCCGCAGAGTTAGGGGCAATAATTCTGGATTGCCTTCTTTCTCTTTTAATGCTGGCCTTTTCAGGGGCGAGTAAGTGCCTTCTGCCGGCCTTTCTGTTTTTATATTTACCGGCGGCATTAACTCTAAATCTTTTTTTTGCACCGGTATGATTTTTCAATTTTGGCATATTAACTATATTCCTCTACTTTAAACTTTGGGGACAAAGGTTATTGATATCCTGTTGCCCTGTGATTGTATTGTGCCATCAACATCGCCTACAGGTGCTAAACGCGTTTTCATATCGTTTAACATCGTTAGGCCGATGTCTTTATGCTGGTTTTCGCGTCCATAGAACACAATAGACACGCGGACCATATCTTTCTTTTTAAGAAAACCTTCTATTTGCTTAACCTTAACTTCAAGATCGTGGGGCGCAATACGAGATTTCATTCTAATCTCTTTTAATGAAACTGCTTTTTGCTTCTTTTTTGCGTCCTTTTCTTTTTTACCCTGTTCGTAAATATATTTGGAGTAATCTAATATCTTACAGACAGGAGGCTGCGCCGTTGGCGAAATTTCCACCAAGTCAAGCTCTTTTTGCCGCGCGTGATAGAGAGCTTCTTGCAAACTTACTATCCCTATCATCTTTCCATCGGTGTCAACAAGTCTAACTTGCTGTGCGCGGATGTGTTCGTTCTTTCTTAAAAGATCCTTACTACTTCTGTTATTGTTTATTTTCATAACTGCCCCATTAAGGGACTATTATATTATACCAAAATTTATTTGAGTTTGCTTACAAGTTCTTTAAAAACTTTGCCGCGTTCTTCAAAACTTTTAAATTGGTCAAAAGAGGCACACGCTGGGGAAAGCAGGCAAATATCCCCTTTTTTTGCGTTTTTGTAAATAAAACTAACCGCTTTATCAAGCGTTTTGCAATCTGTTATAGGGCAAAGGTTTTTTAGTTCGCCGGCTATTTTGGGCGAGGCAGAACCAATTAAAACTATATGCTTGCAGTTTTTTTGTATTTCTTTTGCAAGCGGAGTATAGGGCGCGCCTTTATCAAGACCACCTAAGATAAGCCAAAGTTTTTTATCTGTTTGAAGAGCTTTAAGGGCAATTAAAGTTGAATCAACATTTGTTGCCTTTGAGTCATTATAATATTTAACGCCTTTTTTGGTGGCAAAATATTCTATGCGGTGTTCTATATTTTTAAATTTATCCATAGCCCGCTGAACACTGCTTGGGTGAACGCCACACGCAAAGGCAACTAGACTAGCCGCCATAACATTTTCAATATTATGTATGCCAATTAAATCTTTTGGCGGGCGAACGCGCGAACCGGAAGCAAAAATAATTTCATCCCCGTCGTAAAAAACATCACTTTTAAGGATCTTTTTTGGCGTGCTTGAAAAACTAAAAATACGGCATTTTGCTTTTTTAGCAAAGGAAGAGCAAACCTCATCAGAGCCGTTTATAACCAAAACTTGCTGGGCTTTTTGATGTTTAAAAATTTTTGCTTTTGCTTCAATATATTTTTTATAGGAGCCGTGATGATCCAAGTGATCGGGCGTAATATTTAAAATAGCCGAGGCGTGCGGGTTAAAATAAGTGCTATCTTCAAGCTGATAACTGGAAACTTCAACAACAACTAAGCTATTTTCTTTTATTTTGCCTATTTTGCTTGCTATCGGCGTGCCAATATTGCCAAGAACATAAACTTGGCGGTGTTTACCTTCTTCTTTAGCATATTCTTTTAAAATTGCGCCAAGCATTGTGGTTGTGGTGGTTTTGCCATTTGTGCCGGTAATTGCAAAAATTTTGCAACCTTTGGGAAGATAAGAAATTGCTACTTCAAGCTCGCTAAAAACGGGTTTTTTGGCTTTTTTTATTTGTTTTAAAACTTTGTTTTGCCAAGAAATACCGGGGCTTTTAATAAAAAAATCATAACTTAAAATATCTTGCTTGGGGAAAAGTTTTTTGTTTTCATCCCAGTAGCAAAATTTTATGCCTTTCTTTTTAAGTAGCGAGCCACAGGCTAGCCCGCTTTTGCCCGCGCCTAAAATTACGGCTGTTTTATTTTTGTAAAGTGTGTGCTTGAACATTTTTTATTGCCTCTATTGCTTCTTCCGTATCGGAAAAATGTATTTTGCCCGTTGGCAAAATTTGGTAATCTTCGTGGCCTTTGCCGGCTATTATTATTATATCGTTTGCCCTGGCAGAAGATATTGCCTTTTGTATAGCCACGCGGCGCGAGGGTTCTAAAATAACTTTTGATTTATCTGAAATACCTTTTAAAATATCGTC
>JAFQAA010000041.1 GCA_017417005.1 Elusimicrobiaceae bacterium
ATATTTTATTATTTCCTTTTTAAATTTAAGGCTATGGGTGCAAAAACCATAGAAGATTTATTTAACTTACAAAATAGGAGATGTTTATGAACAAAGTTATTTTAATTATTCGTGACGGATGGGGGGAAAGAAAAGATACCTCTTTTAATGCTGTTGCTAAAGCTAAAACGCCAAATATAGATGGCTTTATGGCAAAATATCCGCATACTTTAATTGAGGCCTCCGGCACGCAGGTTGGTTTGCCGGAAGGCTATATGGGCTCTTCTGAAGTTGGACATCTTAATATGGGAGCCGGCAGAATTGTAGTTCAAGAACTTAAAAGATTAAAAGATGCTTTTGAAGACGGCTCAATTTATCAAGCACCAGCCTTTAAAGCTGCTATTGATAATTGTTTAGCAAATAAGAGTGCTTTACACTTAATGGGTCTAGTCCAAGATGAAGGTGTGCACGCCCACCAAGACCACCTTTATGCAATTTTAAAACACGCCGCTGATAAAGGCATAAAACAAGTTTATATCCACTTTTTTGCCGACGGACGCGATACCCCGCCGACAAGTTCCCTTGGCTATTTAAAAATGCTTGAAGATAAAATAAAAGAATATAAAACCGGCCAAGTGGCAACGCTTATGGGCCGCTATTACGCTATGGATAGAAACGAAACTTGGCAACTTACAAGTGATGCTTACGACTTAATTGTTGATGCTAAAGGCCACCACGCCACCACCGCAGAAGAGGCTATAAAATATGCCTATGATAATTTAAAAACTCCCGACGGCAATAAAATGGTGGATGAATATATACCGCCTATGGTTATCGGGGATTATAAAGGCGTTAAAGATGGCGACAGCATAATATTTTTTAACTTCCGCCAGGATAGAGCAATACAACTTACCCGCGCTTTTGTGGAAGATGATTTTGCCGGCAAAAGAAATCGCCGCCCCAAAATTGTTTATTGCGGTTTAACAAAATATTATGATAGTTTTAAATTTAATGCCCTTGCCCCGATGAGCGAAGGCGGCGGTATGAATAATTTACTTGGCGAAGTTATTTCCGCTAATGGTTTAAAGCAACTTAGAATTGCCGAAACCCAAAAATTTAAACATGTCACCTCCTTCTTTAACGGCAAAGCCATAAAACCTTACGAAGGGGAAGATAGAATTGAAATTAAAGGCACTTTTGACCCTGCCACTTACGCCGATCATCCCGAGATGGATGCTTACCCCGTTGCCGCACGCGCAATAGAAGAAATTAATAAAGATAAATACTCTTTAATTGTTTTAAATTTTGCTAATTGCGATATGGTGGGTCATACGGGTAATTTTGATTCTGCCATAAAAGCGGTAGAAGTTGTTGATGATTGCACCGGACAAGTTGCCCGCACTGCTTTAGAAAAAGGCTATGTCGTCTTAATTACAGCAGACCACGGCAACGCTGAAGAAATGTGGGATAGTAAAATAAATATGCCAAAAACGGCGCACACAACAAACTTAGTTGAGTTTATTTATATTGCAAAAGATACAAGCAAGATTCAACTTAAAGAAGGCGGTAAACTCAGTGATATTGCCCCGACAATCTTACAAATTCTCGGCATAGCAATACCTAAAGAAATGACCGCAGAAAGTCTAATTAAATAAATTAACTCTGCAATTAATATTTTAAAAAAGGAACTATTTTTTTGATAGTTCCTTTTTTATAGGTCTTTTGACCTATTTTTTAATAGGCCTAAAAGCCCTTGTGTATGCTTTATTTTTGAGTTATAATATTGATATAAATAAGCATATATTTATAGGGAGAAAACTATGAAAAAAGTATTATCTTTAATAATCACTTTTGTTATGTTAGTAAATTTAACTGGGGAAGTTTTTGGTCAAAGCATACCCGGTTTTACAAGTCCTAAAGGTAATTATTTTCCTGAAACAGAACAATATAGCCAAAATAAAGATAAACTTAGTCAAGAGTTGGCAAAACAACATCAGGCGCAAGCAGTAGCTTCTTCTATAGGTTTATCTTATGAAAAGTATAAAGAGCAAGTGGCTGAATATGCCAAGAAAAATAAAATAGATATCAATAATATAGATGTAGATGCTTCCTGGCGAGCTTATTCAAGGGAAGTTTTCAAATATAATAGCGATTATCAAGCTTTAATAAAGATCTTTGCTAAAAAGACCTATCTTGAAGTTTTAACAGAAGCAAAATCTTTTATCGGTGAGAAAGGCAATATTGTTTCTTATCAAGGTAAAAAATATAATAAAGTTGCCATATATCACGCAGCTCTTCACAATTTAGCCACAAGAACTTTAAGCGGCTATACTCAAAATAGCACATTTGTCTTTGGTAGCGAAAGTAATAAAGAATTTAATATAAAAGAAAAAGTTGCCGTAATGGATTTTATTTATAGGGTAATCAGCAACGATGGCTTTTATCCCAAAGATCAAGAAGCTTTATATAAAATGGCAAAGGAAGTAGTAAGAGAAGGAAAAGAATACTTTAAATCTACAAAAGAACATAACGATGAAGCCCATGATGCAAAAGGGGTAGTGGCAGCAATATCAGTTTTAACAGCTTTAAGTAATACAAGCGCTAAAAAACAAGAAAGTGCCCAAGTCATATATGCTTTATCAAAAAGCGTAATGAGAAAAGATTTAGGAGCAATGGGCATTCTTAGTGGCTCAGAAGCTTTACTTACTTTAAATACAGAGGATAGTTTAAATAAACTTTATACTTTACTTGCCGAAGATTTATACAGAGGTTGGGGAACAGAACTTGTAATGTTCGTAACAGAAACATTTTCTATAGAAGAATTACAACAAAGATTAGCCGGTTTTACAAGTGAATTAAATAACGGCCTAGTCCAATATCACAATGCTATTGCAAGAAGATATGTTTATGTAGATCCAAATAAAAATAGTTATGACCAAAAACGCCTTGCCGAAAGCAGAGATGAAACCCTTGCCAATTATTCAAAAGTAATTTATACAGATATTTTTGAAGAAATAGGAAAAGAAATCGGCAGAAGAACAAAAGACCCTAAGGTAGCAAAACTTGCTTCAAGATTTGCAAATAAATATTATAGCGAGTTAAACGCCGCCAAACAAAATACTGCAGAACCTCAAAAGAATGCCAGCGGTTTTATTACCGCTGTCAACAATAACACTGCGATATTAAGTAGAGCAGATAGTCCTCTTAAAAGAGAAACCAAAATACACACCTCTTTAATAGTAGGTATTTTATCTACAACTAAACAAAAAGAAGAAAACTTAACAAAAGCCGCAAGAGTAATTTATAACGGCAATTGGTGGGATATTAACGAAATAACCCAAAGAGATAAAAATAATGCGGCAGCCAAATATCTTAATTTACAGAGAAAACCCTTTAACCAAAGAAAACAAGATATGTATGCCCTTGTTATTAGGACCAAAAACACAGCTAAATTTGTAGATGTTTTTGCCCAAGCGGCAATGCTGGGACAAATGGTTGTATCAATGCCTGCAATGATCGGTAGAGTATCCAATTGGGCAAAAAATATATCAAAGTGGTTTAAAGTGGAAGCAAAACCTGCCGGTGTAGCAAAGCCCGTAGTTGCTAAACCTGTAGAAGTAAAACCTGTTGTAAAATCTGCCCCGGCAAAACCCGTGGAAATTAAGCCTGTGGAAGCAAAACCCATAGAGGTCAAACCCATAGAAGTCAAACCTTTAGAAATGCCAAAAGTTGCTCCTAAGGTTGTAGAACCTGTTAAAGTTCCTGTTTTTGCAGAACCTATTAAAGTCCCTGCTGCTCAGGTAGCAAAAGTTACACCGGAAGTTGCCCAGAGTCAAGTTACAGCTATTGCAAGAGAAGTTAAATATGATATTCTTGGTAAATATTATCAAAGACCGGCGGCTATGTCCGTATTACCTTTTGGTCTTAGCGGTATTAGCAAAAGACTTTCCTTCTTCTTAACAGGCAGAGTTTATTTAAGCGAAACTAAAATTGCAAAAGTAAAAGCAATAGTAGATGAAGCCGCCAAGTCTTTGATACCGGAAATAACGGAGGGCAAAATACCGCAAGCGGAGTTAAGGAATTCCCTTCTTGATAGAACTTTTGCCAAAATACAGGAATCTGCGGACTTTACCGCTGAAGAAAAAGCAGATTTATTCCGCGGTAAAAAGATTTATCCTGAAGTAAAAGCGGCAGAACCTGCCCCAGAAATGAAAATTAGTAAAGAACAAGCAGCTAAAGCAAAACAATATATCAAAAAAGCAAAAGAAGCTTTTGATTCGGGAAAGACCGAAAAAGCTTTAGATTATTGTGATACAGCAATAGAACTTGATCCAAGCAAAGCGGAATATTATTTACAGCGCGGAGAAATACTTTACGATGAAGATGCTGGAAACTTTGA
>JAFQAA010000005.1 GCA_017417005.1 Elusimicrobiaceae bacterium
AGGCAAATCTCTATAACTTCTGAGCTGGGCATTATAAATTGAAATATGGAAAGGGCAGTTCATCGGTTTTAATTGATATTCCTGTCCGTCAACTTCAATAGGGCTAAACATATTTTCGCTGTAAAAATTTGCGTGACCGGATTTTTTCCACAAGTGGAGTCGTGCAATATGCGGGCTGAAAACCATATCATAACCGCGTTTAAGATTTTCGGCTCTTATCCAATCTTCCAAAGTTTTTCTAAGAACGCCCCCTTTTGGCTGCCATAAAACAAGGCCCGGGCCGATATCTTCGTCCATAAAGAATAATTTTAAATCCGTGCCAAGTTTGCGGTGGTCGCGTTTGGCGGCTTCTTCTTGCTGTTTGATATAGTCGTTTAATTCTTCTTTTGTTTCAAAAGCAATACCATAGATGCGTTGCATTTGGGGGCGTTTTTCATCACCGCGCCAATAAGCACCGGCAGTATGGGTAAGTTTAAAATGTTTGATTTTGCCCGTGTGTTCCATGTGGGGACCGCGGCATAAATCGGTAAAATTGCCGTTTGTATAGATGGTTATTTCATCTTCGGGGAGTTCTTTAATTAACTCAACTTTAAATTCTTCGCCTTTATCAGCAAACATTTTTAAAGCGTCTTGCTTGCTGATTTTTTGGCAGACAAAGGGCTGGGCTGAAGCAATAATGTGCTGCATCTTTTTTTCTATTGTTTTGAGGTCTTCGGGTGTGAATTTGTGATCTGATAAAAAATCATAATAAAAGCCGTTTTCTATTGCCGGACCAATGCCAAGTTTTGTGCCTTTAAAAAGTTCCTGCACGGCGGCGGCTAAAATGTGGGAACAACTATGTCTTTTTACTTCTATATTTGCGTTTTCCATAAAATACCTCAAACATATTTTTGGGCAAGATTTTTTGCCCCATTAAATAGTATAATTATTTTATCATTTTTTGAGAGGTAATGATAGAGTTATGAAGTTAATAAATAAGTATTTTGCGCTTTTAAAGCAAGATTTTTTACTTTTTTCTTTACTAAGTTTACCTGGAGTAGTTTTTTATTTTATCGGGCTTTGGCAGTTTGAAGCCTTTAGTTTTTCCACTTTAACTATTGGACTTTTAACAAAATTTTGTGTGGAGTTTTTAACAATTTCCATAATTTTTTATATCGTGCATATTTTAGGTTTCAAAAAACGCGGTGTTTTTGCTTTAGTCTTTTTTCTTTATTATATAACGATTACGGCTGATATTGTGCTTTTGATGTATTTTAAGGAAAGATTTGGCTTAAAACATGTTATGACCCTTGGCGGGGCGCAATATCAGTTTATGACGGATATCCGTTTGCTTTGCTATTTTGCTTTTATTTACTTTTTTCCCTTCTTTGTTGTGGGCAAATTTTGGCATACAGCAAGCCGCCACATCAGCGCAAAAAAACTTGCCTTTTCGGCGGTGCTTTTGTTAATAGTTTCCGTAATTTCGCCGATTTTTTATTTAAAAACACCGCAGGCATTTTTTAGCACGCAACTTATGGATACAACACTTGCCGGTATTGTTAAAGATTTAATAAATAAAAAATCGGCACCTGAAGTTTTGCCCCTTGATGATAGTGAAATACAACTTGCCGCCAAAAATTATAATCTTTTTAGGCCGAGCGATTTTGTTAACAAAAAAAATTATAAACGCATAATTTTGATTACGACCGAAGCCCTTTCAAACAAATTTAGCAATATGGTTAATCCAAGTATTCCGCCAGCAGCAAGTGCGGTTATTGATAATCTTAAAAAAACTTACCCTAATGTTTCTTTAAAACCGACTACAATTTCCACCTTATACGGCTTAAGTGTTATTTTCTCTGGCCACGCCAACCCCGAACTGATGTTTGAAAATGAATACCCATTATCTTTTGTCAAAATCTTAAAAGATAAGGGCTTTAAAACTGCTTTTATACGCGGTGCAAACGAACATTATATGAACGAAGATGTTCTTTTTAAACAGGCAGGTTTTAGCGAAGTTTACGGCGCAGATTATTTTAGCAATACGCCTTATAAAGATAAAATTGCCTGGTGGGGACTTACCGATAGAGCCTTGTTTGATTTTACAATTAACTATCTTAAAGAAAACCGCGGCCAAAAAGTTTTTATTGATATTTTAAATGTTGATACCCATGTGCCAAGCGGCAGAACAGATTATATGGGCCAAACTTACCCCCCTTTAAATTTGGAAGGAATTGACCCAAAAATTGCCGCCGCATACGATAGACCCAATATGGCGCGTGCCTTTAGAAATTACGATTATGAACTTGGCCTTTTTATTGAAAATTTACAAAAAGAAAATTTGCTTGATGATGATACTTTGCTTATCGTTACGGCAGACCACCCCTTTTACGCTAATTTAGATATTGGCCCTTTGGTTAAAAATTACCAAAAAAACTTTGAGGAAGTGCCTTTTATTTTAATTACCAAAAATAAAATTGAGGAAGTTTTGACAACTGATAAAAACGCTTCCCAGCAGGATATCGGACCAACGATACTTGGCCTTGCCGGACAAAAAACACCGCAAAATATGATGGGCCGAAGTTTGTTTGAAGAAACGCCCGAGCGTTCTGTTTTTGAGTTAAAAAACAATTATGTTATAGTGCAAAGCAAAGGACAAAAACAAATAATTTCAAAACGCGCAAAAGAGCCAAACCAAAAGGCCTTAATAAAATTACTGACTAGTGTAGTGAAATAATTTATCCAAGTATTCTTATTGCGCTTGCGGTGTCTTTATTTATTTGTTGGGTAAGTTCGCCAAGGTCGGCAAATTTCTTTTCCCCACGAATCTTGGCAACAAGGGCAATTTTTAAAATTTTGCCGTAAATATCGCCCTTAAAATCTAAAATGTGGACTTCGCATAAAGGCGCGCCGTTTTTTTCCACAGTTGGCCTTAGGCCGATATTACAAACGCCTTTATATTCTTTGTTATCCAAAAAAACTTTAACTGCAAAAACACCTTTTGGCAATATTTTGCAAGTATCTATCTTTAAATTGGCTGTGGCAAAACCCATTTGGCGCCCAAGTTGTTTGCCTTTAACAATAAGTCCTTTTAAAGTGTAAAAATGGCCAAGCATTTTAGAAGCAAGGGCAACTTCGCCCTGTTCTAAAAATTTGCGTATTAAGGAAGAGGATATTTTGTGGCCTTCTTTATTATTAACAAAATTTTGGCAAGAATAAATTATGTTATTCTCGGCGCAGGTTTTTTGTAAAAAATCTTTTTTGCCAAGGCGGTCTTTACCAAAGGCAAAATCTTCCCCCGTTAAAATACCGCCCATTTTATAATCTTTTAAAAGAATATCAAAAAACTCTTGGCAAGTTAAATTTTTAATTTTTTCAAAATCAAGTTTTTTAACTTCGCAATTTTCCTGTTTTAACAAAACAAGTTTTTCATCAGGCAAGGTTAAAACTTTGTTTCTAGTATCATTATTTTTTAAAAGTTTTGGCGCAAAATCAAAAGTTAAAATAAGCGGCTCTAAATTATTTTTGGCGGCAAGTTTTTTAAGAGTCTCAAAAATAAATTTGTGGCCAAGATGCACGCCGTCAAAAGTGCCTATTGTTATAAACTTTTTACCCATTTTACTATATCCTCCGGCGCGCTTTTTCTAAGTGTATCAAGGGGCAAAGCATCTTTAATTTTATAATGGCCGATTTGCGTTCTTCTTAAGGCGCTAAGTGTGCCAAAAGTGCCAAGTTTTTCGCCCAGCATAAAAGCCAAACTTCTAATGTAAGTCCCGCTAGAGCAAGAAACTTCAAAACTGATAATATTATCTTTTAAAGATATTTTAGAATATTTATAAATTTCCACAACACTTTCTTTTTTGATATTAACGCCCTTTCTTGCGTGATCATACATAGCCTGGCCTTTAACTTTTTTTGCGCTGTAAAAAGGTATGGGGTGTGTTATTTTGCCCGTCATAGTTTTAAGGGCTTCTTTAACTTGCGCAAGCGTGATTTTGGGGCAAGGTTCTTCTTTTAAAACTTTGCCTGTTATATCCCAACTATCTGTTAAAACGCCAAGTTTAACTTGTGCCTGATAAACTTTATCAAGCCCTAAAAACTCGGGTTGTCTTTTAGTGGCTTCACGCCCGATTAAAACAAGCAAAAGCCCGCTTGCCATAGGGTCAAGCGTGCCACAATGTCCGATACGCGAAAATTCATAACAACTTAAAATCCCACGAGTATAAGCAATAACATCGTGCGAGGTCCAACCCGGTGTTTTATCTATGGGCAAAAGGCCAAGAAGTTGTGTCATTTTAATTTTTCTTTAACGGCTTTTAAAAGTTTCTTTTTGATAGTTTCAAGATTGCCTTTGGCAATTTTAAAACCGGCCGCTCTTGCGTGCCCGCCACCGCCGAACTCTTGCGCCACTGCGCTAACATCAATTTTGCCTTTTGAGCGCAAGTTTACTGCCACTTTGCCCGGCTCTTCTCTTAGTAAAAGAGAAACTTCCACACTTGGCACCATTATCGGTTGGCTAACAATACCTTGTGTGTGGCGCGGGTCGGTTTTAAGTTTTTTAAAATCAGATTTTAAGAGGGAAATTTCCGCAATTTGCCCTTTGTGGTGCAATTTTAATTTTTCTAAAGCGCGTCCTAAAAGTTTAATTTCGGGGTAAGGTTTTGTGTTATAAATTATTGTATTTATCGTCTTAATATCAGCGCCGCACTCAAGCAAATAGGCACCTGCTTGCATACTTTCGGGCGTAGTATTGGAGTGTAA